>NZ_JBJODK010000018.1:0-85444 GCF_045900275.1 Clostridioides sp. GD02367
AAATAAATACAAAACAAAATGAATGAATAAATAAAATATTTAGTTTAATTATCTTTACAAATAAAAATTTTAGTAATAAAATAATTGTTGGAAAAGAATTTAAATTCAGATTATTCATTTTTTAAAGTAATTAATCTGCAAACCTTTATTAATATATGTAAATAGTTAAGTATATATGTATTTAATTAGCATAATATAGATAAAAATATTTATTTTAATTGTTTATTTTCTGAAGAAAAGGTCTTTATTAGTAATCATAAAAAATAAAATTAATTAAGAAAAGAGAGGATGTGTATATTGTGATTGAGAATGGATTTGTATATTGTAGTTTCTTAGTTGTATTTGTAGGTGTAATTTTTTTTATGGTAGATAAATTGAAATGGAAAATATTTGATGTAATTAATCCAATGCTTTTAATATACTTAGGAGCAGCTATACTAGCATCATTTGGTTTATTTGCACAAAATGATGATGTTGGAATATATCAAAATATAATAACAGTAAATTTTTTACCATTAATGTTAGTTTTCTTGTTAATTCAGTGTGATTTAAGAAAAATATTAAAAATGGGTCCTAAAATGTTATTATCATTTTTCTGTGCTACATTTACATTTATGCTTGGATTTGTTATAGCATTTATAATTTTTAAAGGTTCAATGGGTGCAGACTCATGGAAAATTCTTGGAGCAGCATCTGGTTCATGGATAGGTGGTTCATCAAATATGATTGCTGCAGCAAATGCTTTAGGAGTTGCAGAAGAAGGTCTTAGCTATGCAATACTTATGGGTTCTATAGGATATACAGTATGGATGTCTGTTTGTTTAATGTCTGTAAAATTTGGACCTAAATTTAATAAATGGACAAAATGTGATACAAGTTTTATAGATGAAGTTACATCAAAACTTGAGAAAGAAAATAAAGATAATACAGCACCCACATTTGTAGAACTTATGACTTTACTTTCTGTTGGGTTTGGAGTAGCAGCTTTTGCACAAATTGTATCTAAGATACTTCCAACTTCGGGAATACTTAATGAAACTATGTGGGTAGTACTCGTTGCATCTACAGTATCAATACTATTAGGTATGACTAAAATATCAAAACTTAAGGGAAGTACATTAGTAGGGAATGTGTTTATGTATTTACTTCTTGCAGCTACAGGAAGTAAAGCAAATTTCTTTGGATTGTCAGAAGCACCTGTTTACATAATGTTTGGGTTAGTAGTAGTACTTGTACATGCTATTTCATTTATAGGACTTGCAAAATTGTTTAAACTAGATTTATTTACTTGTGAGGTAGGAAGTATAGCTAATATAGGGGGAGTAACCACAGCACCTATGATTGCTGGAGTTCATAACCCAGTATTAATACCAGTAGGAGTGCTTATGGGACTTTTAGGAAATGTCATAGGTACATATTGTGCTCTTATGGTAACTCAAATATTACATATGTTAGCTTAATAAAAAACAATATTAAACTAATACTTTTATATAAGAAAAGTCATCTCAATTTAAGTGTAAGCTTTTATTGAGATGATTTTTTGTTTGACAATATAATTTATATAAAAAAGATATTTTGACATATTTAGTGCATAACATTGTAAAACTTACTAGAATCGAGATATATTTAATTTTTGTATTGAATCGAACGTCTGTATGATGTATAATAAATATACAGAACGAATGTTTGCAGAACGGATGTTTTTTGAATTTATTTTAATAATTTATGAATATATACCATAATACATAAATATATTTAAATATAAAGATTAAAAAGAATTTAAAGGAGTGTTGATAACTTATGATAATTCCATCAAGAAGAATACAAGATATAACATTAACAAATTTAAAAAATGGTGAAGTAACTTTAATTGAATTGGATGAAATATATAAGAAGATGGGATTTTTATTTGTTGTTAGTGAAGGCAAATTGAAAAAGATAAAAAAGGAGAATCATCATTAGAAATGAATGAAATAATAAATATTATAATAGTTTATAAAACCTAACTTATATAGTATATAAATACTTAAGTTAGGTTTTTTTGTGATAAAGTTTATAAGTAATTAAATAAGTAATTGATTTTATAAGCTAAGTAATGTTATTAAGTGAAAAATAAATAAGTTTAAACTTTAATAAGTATTATATTACATAAGAGGTGATATTATTATGAAAATAGTAACCTACAATATTCATAAAGGTATGGATTCAAATAATAGATTAACTCTAACTAAAATGGGAACATATTTAAAACAGTTGGAGTGTGATGTAATTTGTTTGCAAGAAGTATTATATCCTCAATTTTTAGCTTTAAAAACTGTTTTAAATATGGATGGTGTATTTGCTACAAACGTAAAAAAAGTAAGTATGATATATGGTATTTGCACGTTTACAAAATTTAAAATATTAAACAGTAATCATTTTTTCCTAACTAGCAAAAAAGAACAACGAGGAGCACTTTGTATGACTATAGATGAATATGGAAGAATAGTAAATATAATAAATACTCACTTGGGTCTTGATAGACAAGAAAGAGCAAAACAATTAGATGAAATAATAGACTATAGAAACAGATTAGTGGGGATAGTTGTTTTGTGTGGTGACTTTAATGAGGAAAATGTCTTTTTAAGCATGTTTAATGATATTGCCATTTCACTAGCTAAGTCTCATCTATCTACATTTGAAAAATCAAAATCTAGGATAGATTACATTTTTGTTAATAAAAATGTTGAGTTAAAGGGATATGAAGTAGAAAAAATTTACTTGTCAGACCATTATCCAGTGATAGGTTATATTTAAATTTTAATATAATTTAAACTAATTATTATAAAATCCTTGATTTTTTTATTAAGAAATAATAAAAAAATATAATAAAAAAATATCAAAAATAAAACTAATTATAAGACATAAATTTACAATAAAGTTACATTTGATTAAATTCCTTGTTTAAAAAAAGCTATTCAAATATAATCTAAAGTAGTTTTGAAATGGAAACTCTATTAGGCAAAATTAAGTTAGTGTTAAAATGAGGTGAAGTTATGGGCAGAAGTGCAACAAGGGTTTCAAGATTAGGAAAAGAAAGAAAGAGAAATCTTATAATAGTATTAGCAATTTTAGTTGTAGCTATAGGAGGATTTACTTATTTTTTTAATAACAAATTTCTGTATAATGGGAAAATCGCTAAAAATGTGTATATAGAAGGAATAAATGTATCTGATATGACTAAAGAAGAAGCATTAAAAGCTATAACAGGTAAGTATATTCCAGAAGATTTAAATCTTAGTTATGATGGGAAAAAATATACAATATCTCCAAAAGATATTGACTTAAGATATAATACAGAAGAAGTTGTAAAAAATGCATATGAGACTACAAAAAAAGGCTCTTACTTTCAAAACTTAAAAAAATATATTGATATAAGAATAAATAAGCTAGCTCTAAAAATAGAATCCAGTTATGATGAGGCAAAGCTTAGTTCAAAAGTATCATCTATAGCAGATAGTATCAATGTCAAAATGAAAAATGCTTCTATTAGTGTTGGAAGTGGAGGATTGAATTATACAGATTCTGTTGTAGGAAGAGAGTTTGATTTAGCAGCAAACAAAGAATCTATATATAATATGATAAAGAATAAAGAGCATAAGTCTTTAGAACTTAAAGTAAATCTTCAAAAACCAGACATAACAACTGAGCAAGTAAAAACTGTGAATTCTGTTATAGGTCAATATTCAACCACTTATTCTCAGGCTGTAGAAGGTAGGTCATATAATGTAGGTCTATCAGCAAGAAAAACTAGTGATGTATTATTAATGCCAGGTGAAGAGTTTTCATATAATAAGCTTACAGGACCTAGCAATAAGGCTAATGGTTATAAGGATGCACCAGTTATAGTTTATGGGAAATTAGAACAATCAGCAGGTGGAGGTGTTTGCCAGACATCTTCAACAATTTATAACGCTGCTCTTATCTCAGGAATGGAGATAACTCAAGTCACAAATCATTCGTCTGCATCAACGTATGTGCCAAAAGGAAGAGATGCTACTGTAAGTGATGGAGGATTAAACTTAAAGTTTAAAAATTCATATGACCATCCTGTATATATTAAAAACTATGCAGGTGGAGGAAGTGTATCATCAGTAATATATGGTAACTCTAGTGACAAACCTAATATATCAATAGAAGTAAAACAGACTGGTCAAAATAAGTATTCTACATATAGAATATTTAAAGATTCAAATGGAAATGTAATAAAAAAAGAACATATATCAAATAGTTCCTATAAAGAACTAAAAAAATAAATCATTTTTTAAAGTGATATTTATACAAAAAAACAAGGAAGCCTCTGACTTTCTTGTTTTTTTTGTATAAAAGTAACATTATTGACTCTTGTTTTGATATTAGAGTCATTAATATATAGAAAATATTCCTATATATTGGTATAATTGTAAATAGATTTAGTTATATAAAATGTATGAGGAGGTGACATGGTTGAATTTTATAGGCAATAGATATGAGGTAGTAAATTCTGATGACGTTTTAGAAATTAACAAAATCTATAAAGCTAGAGATGTTTTTTACAGAAAAAATGTGCTAATAAAAGTCATAAAGCACAATAATTATATCTGTGGGGATTTTGTTTCAAATTTAATTGATGAAAGTACTGCTTTAGATGAAATAAACTCTCCTTATATACTAAAAATAATAGATGTTGGAATTCATTGTACAGAAGAAACAACACTGTATTATGTTGTAAGTGAAGACTTTAATGGTATCGGATTAGATGAATTAATTCTAGGGAATTATCTTCATTTAGAAGCAATTGTAAATATAATGATACAAGTTTTAAAAGCTTTAGAAATGATACATAGAAATCATTCATATCATGGTAGTTTAAAATCAAGTAGTATAATAGTAGATACAGAATATAATATCAAGGTTTGTGATTTTGGAATTACAAAAGCAAATAATGGGGTTAATACAAGAAGTTATGGAAATAGAAGGTATTTATGCCCACATCAACTATGTATAAATTATACCGATAAAGAAAGTGATTTTTTTGCGACAGGGCTTATTTTATTTGAGTCAATATTTAAAAAATTACCTTTTGGAGAATCGAATTCAGAAGAAAAAATATTACAGTCTATTGATAAAGGATTAGATTGGAATAGTATAAAAGCAATTAATGGGAATACAGAACTTATAAACGTTATAAAGAGGCTTCTTGGTAGAAATAACAAGTATACTAGAGCCAATGATATTATTGTTGATTTAAGTAAAGTAATGTATGAAAAAGCTTATATAGAAGTTGAAGATGAGAAAAAAGAAGAGAAACAAGAAAAAGTCGTACAGATAAAAAAAGAAGAAAAAATTAAAGTGAGAAAAAAATTACATAAAAAACTTGTTGTTGCTGGTCTAGCAATAGTTATGATTTCAATGATTATTATCAGCTCTATAATATAAAAACTATATATTACATATTTAAAAGCAATATCTATGAACAATATACATATAGATAGAAAATCTAGTTTAGTCATAAATTATGAGAGGAAGTGGTTATTATGTTAGAAAAAAATAATGAGGTATCAAACATCTAAGAATATTTTAACAAATAGCCACCTGCTTTTGTAATTTAGAATAAAAAGCTGTGGCTAAAAGTCACAGCTTTTTGCTACTTTTTAAAGGCAGGAACATATTAAAAAGGAGCAAAGTATGAGTGAAATAAAAATAATAGCAAGCAATAAGTGTTGGATTGAAGATATAGCAAAGAAACAGCTTGAAGATATTTCAAACTTAAATGGAGTTTTAAAAATAGTAGGATTACCTGATTTACATGCAGGTAAAATACCTGTTGGTCTAGCTGTTGAAACTAGTGACTTTATTTATCCACATATAATTGGAAATGATATAGGATGTGGAATGACCTTATTTAAAATTGGGATTTCAAAAAAGAAATTTAAAAAAGAAAGATGGATTAAATCTCTTGATAAGATTAAAGACTTATCAGATATAGAAATAGCAGATATATATGAAGAAGAATGTCCAATTTTAAATTTGGGAACTATTGGAGGTGGAAATCATTTTGTAGAGTTTCAGTGTGTAAATGAAGTTTATAATAAAGAAGAATTTGAACAATTAAGATTATCAACTGATGATATAATGATGTTGGTCCACTGTGGCTCAAGAAATTATGGAGAAACTATTTTGAATAAATTTTATAATAAAAATGGTATTGAGGTTGAAAGTGATAAAGCAAGAGCGTATATGGAAAGTCATGATAAGGCTTTAATTTGGGCAGAACGTAATCGTGAAGCTGTCAGTAAAAAAATTATGCAATCAATAGGTACATCTGGAAATATTGAAAAGATATTATCTATAAATCATAATTTTATAGAGAAAAGACAAGATAAATTTATACATAGGAAAGGCGCTGTTTCAAGTGAAAGTGGAGCTGTAATTATACCAGGTTCGAGAGGGAGTTTATCATATATAGTTATGCCTACTGAAAATACAGAGATATCTTTATATTCTCTGTCACATGGAGCTGGTAGAAAATGGTCTCGTTCAATTTGTAAATCTCGTCTTAAAAACAAGTATAATAAAGACAACATAAAACAAACTAAATTTAAAAGCCATATTATATGTAATGATATAAATTTATTATTTCAAGAGGCTCCAGAAGCTTATAAAAATATAGAACAAATTATTGAAAGTTTGATAGAGTATAAGCTTATTCAAGTAGTGGCAACTATGAAGCCACTGATTACTTATAAAGGTTAATTTTCAAAGTTAAGAAAGATTAAAATTATATTAGATTATAAATAGCTGATTTTGTTAGAGCATGTAAAATTGTTTTACTATTATTAGCTATTTTTTTGTTCTCATAAAAGAATATAAAATGCAAATGAAGAGATTATGTTAATACAATAAATAGAAAGTTTAAAAAGTGTGTTGAAAAATAAGGATATAATGAGTATAAGTATTTATGGATTCTTGATGAAGTACAATTTTTATTATGCAAAAATATCAATGAAATTATTTTTATTGACATGAAGATGGAATCTATGAAATAATATTAGGAGCACCAAGATAAATGATTAAGTAAAAATAGAAAAGGAGCAGTTTTTTATGAAGAAAAATACTAATAGTAATGAGTCCGGGGTTAAGCTTCTTAATAAATAAGGAGTTTGATGCAGAATAACTCCTTATTTATTAAGTCGTTCACAAAATAACTATTATCAGAGTAAATGGTATGGGGATTTAAAAGCCTATGACTTATAAATAAAGGAGAAAAAATAATGAATAGTAATACATTTGAAAGATTACAACTAAACGAAGTTAAAGAGTTAATAAAAGCATATTGTGTAAGCTCACTTGGAAAAAATCTGATAGATAAATTAACTCCTAGTGGTAATATTGGAGTAGTAAGAAGAAAGTTAGCAGAAAATAAAGAAGCTAGAAAGATAATTGAAAATAGCAATCATATACCACTTGAAGGATTGTTTAATGCAGGTTCTACAATAGACAAAATTGAAAAAGGAATGATAATAGAACCAATTGAACTTGTAAATATTGAAGATTTTTTAAGAGGATGTAGGAAGATTAAAGCTTTTATGCTAGAAAAAGAATTTTATTCACCTACATTAAGTTCCTATGCTTTAAATATAACAGAATGTAAAAATATAGAAGATGAAATAAATTACTGTATAAAATCGAATAAAGTCGATTCTAATGCTAGTAAAGAATTAAAAAAAGTAAGAAGAAATATAGAAATTACAGAAGGAAAGATAAAAGATAGACTAAATAAATTTATAACATCAACTATAAATAAAAAATATATACAAGAGTTTATAATAAGTAAAAGAAATGATAGATATGTAATACCAATTAAAGCTTCCTACAAAAATGAAGTTGATGGTACTATATTAGACACCTCATCAAAGGGAAATACTGTATTTATTGAACCTATAAGTGTTTCAAATCTAAGTACAGAATTGACTATGTTAAAAGCTGATGAGACCATTGAAGAATATAAAATCTTATCTTATTTAACAGAACTTATATTTGATAAGATAAATCAGATAAAATTAAATATAGAAATACTTTCTGAATATGATATGGTATTTGCAAAAGCTAAGTATAGTCAAAAAATAAAAGGTATTACTCCGAAAATAAATAATAATGGCTATATAAAAATAATTAAAGGTAAACATCCTCTTCTAACAGGAGATGTTGTACCTTTAGATTTTGAAATAGGAAAAGACTACAGAAGTCTTGTAATAACAGGACCTAATGCAGGAGGGAAAACTGTAACTCTTAAGACCGTTGGATTATTAACTTTAATGGTTCAATGTGGATTTGATATTTCTGCAAAAGAAGGCAGTGAATTTAGTGTATTTGAAAAAGTTTTTGTGGATATAGGAGATAATCAAAGTATTGAAAATGCATTAAGTACTTTTTCATCACACATAAAAAATATCGCAGAGATTATGAGTTCATCAAATAATTCTACTCTTGTTCTATTTGATGAGATAGGAAGTGGAACTGAACCTAATGAAGGTTCAGGATTAGCAATATCATTATTAGAAGAGTTTTACAGAATGGGATGTATAACAATAGCATCAACTCATTATGGAGAGATAAAGAAATTTGCTAATTTACATCCAGAGTTCGAAAATGCTGGTATGATGTTTGATAAAGAAACTTTAGAACCAATGTATAAGTTGACTATAGGAAAATCTGAGGATAGTAATGCTCTTTTTATTTCAAAAAAAATGGGAATAAAAAATAGAGTACTAGAGAGAGCTAAAGAATATATAATTGATAGAAACTATAATTTAGACTTAGTTAAAAGAAGTAAATTACAATCGAATGTTGAAGAAAATAAAAACTCTGAAATTATTTCAAACTATACAGATTATAATGTAGGAGATAAGGTAAAATTATTAGATGAAAATGATTTTGGGGTTGTATATAAACCAACAGACAAGTTTAATAATGTAGAAGTATTATTTAAAGATGATTTTATTTCAGTAAACATAAAAAGATTGGAACTTAGTATAAAAGCGTCAGAATTATATCCAGAAGGATATGATTTGGATACCTTGTTTACTAGTTTTGAAGATAGAAAATTAGAAAAAGACATTCAGAGAGGTTCAAAGAAAGCTCTTAAAAAGATTCAGAAAGAAATTAGAGAAAATAGAAAACAAATATAAAAACACAAAAGAAGCTATCTAAAGATAAAATTTTATTTTTAGATAGCTTCTTTATTAACATATCTTCATAAATCCAATGACCAACAGTATTAAACCACTTAACCAAGATAAGTTTAGATTTATTTTTTTAACAAATACATTTCCTAGTAAGCAACCAAGTAGAACTGCAATTATATTTGAGAGTAAAGAAAATAGAATAACTTGTATATAATTTACTCCTACAAGACCACTACCAAATCCAATTGCTAATCCATCTAGACTTAGAGCAATAGCAAGTGTAAATGCTTCAGCGGACTTAAGTATTTTAGATTTACTTGTATCTAAAGTATCAGGTTCAATGCTTACATTAAAATTTAGTTTAAGGTCTAACATATTAAGATTATAATCTTTTGAATGTATGGATTTTTTCTTAAAATAAGATTTAAAAAAGCTTTCAATTAGTCGAGCACTTCCTAATAAAAATAAGATAAAGAAACATATTAACATTGTTATATTTTGAGGTAAAAAATCTCTAACGATTGTACCTGCAAAAAGTGATATTGCTAAAATAGCTGAACAGACTACACTAATAATTATATTTGAATATAAAGGAACTTTAACTTTATTTACGCCATATCCAAAGCTTGTTACAAAGGCATCTATACAAAGAGAAGTCACTAATAAAATTGATTCAATCACAGCAGATTAACATCCTTTCTCTTAAATTTTGTACTTATATTAGTTATAGTATTGTAAAAATGGATAAATTGTTACAGATAAACCAATAAATTGTTGATAAAATTTCAACATCATACAACACCTAAGTAACAGAACAATCATATTAATAATATAAAACCAATCATAATAAAGCAGGTGAAAAGGATGGAACAAAATAGTGCGGTTGGGAATTTCGGTGACTTATTTAAGATTTTGCTAGAAGAAAAAGATATATCAATGGGAGAATTGAGCAAAAAAAGTGGAATTGACAAAGCTACTATATCTCGTATAGCTAATAATAAGCAAAAACCCAATATAAATCACTTGGAAAAGATAGCAATACATTTAAATATTAATTTAGAAGAGTTATTAAAAGCTTCAGGACATGAATTTAAAAGCAATAATAATCAAATATTTAATACAGAGAGTGATTTTAGTAATTTTGATGATATTCTTGGATTTGCAAATTTAATCAATGATAAGAATTTTAATGGAAACATTGAAAAAGAATTGAGTAAGTGCAAATTATATGTACAGACAGATGAAGGGAAAAAACTACTTTTTGATAATTTTAGTAAAAAAGTAGATTCTATTGAAAAGCAAGGTCAATTTACAGATAGACTAAGAAAAATGTATGCTGACTTTTGTACAGGAGGACTTACAATAAAGAAATATTTATTGATTGGAAGTATGTTACTTTATTTTGTAATATCAACAGATGTTATTCCAGATTTTGTATTTCCAATAGGATTTATGGATGACTTAGTAGCACTAAATATAGTTACAAAATTACTCAAGGATGATAAGTAATTTTAAAGTTGTATTTATTACTTAAAGAAATAAAAGTATAGATAAAATTTATTCTCTTATTTGTAAGTAAGATATTAAAAATTTTAAAATAAACAAGTTAATATATATTTTATAAGTATTTAAGTATATAAAATAAAATAATATCCAAACTAATACAAAATAGTAATAATTGTTTTGTACTGGAGGATATTTATGAACTGTAAATGGATATCTAAAATAGATGGACAAAAAAAATGCCCTAGAGAAGCGGATTCTTCTGGATATTGTATCTTTCATAAAGAACATAAGTCTGATAAAGATATACAACTAATGATGGATACTATTTATAAAGAAGAAATTAGTGAATTTGATGGGTTTATATTTGAAAATGAATTTAATGCAGAAGAAATATTAACTTATGATTACAAAAGATTGAATTTTTCTGAAGTAATATTTAAAGAGAAAGTAAATTTTAAAAAATACATTTTTAAAAAGAATATTATTTTTAACTATACAGAATTTAGAAAAAGTGTGTTTTTTAATGGTGGTGTATTTCTAGAAAACTGTGATTTTAATAAAACAAGATTCAGTAAAGCCTATATAAATGACCGTATATTTGAAAAAGTAAAATTTAAAGGACCTGACTTAGTAGTTAATAGAGCAGAAAATTTTCCACGAATGGATGGAATTATTTTTAGTATGTGTACAAAGTTTGTACTAAAAAATGTAGAGTATGATAAAAGTGAGTATAAGCATGGAAAGATAAATTATAGAATAGCTAGAAATCAAGCAACAAAAATTGGAGAATACGAAATGATAGGGTTTTATTATTATAAGGAAAGAATTTATAGTAGTAAAATAATGAAACGCTCTGATTATCCTACTTTCAGTGATTATTTAGTTGAGAAATTTTTTGACCAAGTAGCACGTTATACTACAGGTTATGGAGAAAAGCCATGGAATATATTGTTAGTAATTATAGTGATAATAAGTGTTTTTGCCTTATTATACTTGTTTGTAGGCATACAAAGTTCAAATAGTACACTTGTAGCTTTAAATATAAATAATATAGGTGATTATTCATTAAGTGAGATTTTTAGAATGTATATAGACTTATGGTATTTTAGTATGGCTACATTTAGTACAGTAGGCTATGGAGATATGGTTGCTACAAGTTTAATTGGAAAGGCTTTAGCAGGAATAGAAGTATTTTTTGGAGTTACAATAGGAGCAATTTGGGCATCTGTGATTATTAAAAGGATGATAAGATAATATCTGTGTAAATATGGATAGGTATTAATTACTAGATATAAATTGGACTAAATAGGGAAAATTTAAATATAAATATACTTAATAATCCAAGAAGGTGAAAAAATTGAAAAATGCAATAAGAAAAATTATAGCATTAGCCATGATACTAGTTTTTATAATACCAACTTATTCATTTGCAGATGAAAAATCTGTAGACAAATACTCAAAAACATCTATACTTATAGACCAAGAGACAGGTAGAGTTTTATATAGTAAAGAACCTGATATGAAGGTACCATTAGCTAGTTTAAGTAAGATGATGACTTTTTTACTTGCAATAGAAGCTATTGAAAATAAAGAAGTAAAAGAAACTGATGTAGTAAAAATAGACAAGTCTATTGCATCTGTAAAAGGTTCAAGTTATAAACTTAAAAATGGTGAAGAAGTACCACTTATAGAGCTTATGAGAGGTCTTATGATTGTATCAGGAAATGATGCGGCAATTGCTATAGCAAAACATATTTGTAAAACTAAGGAAGCGTTTGTGGATAGAATGAATAAAAAAGCAAAAGAAATAGGAATGACAAATACACATTTTCTAAATCCAAATGGTCTTCCAATATACGATTTAAATAATCCAAAACAACCAGCAAAAGAAAATAAATCTACTGCAAGGGATATAGCTATTCTTGGCAAATACATGTTTGACCATTATGAAAAACAAGTAACAGCTATAACTGATATGGAGACATATACAAATTCAGATAGAAGTTTTGAAAAAAGCAATACAAATGCATTATTAAGAATTATACCAGAAGTAGATGGTATAAAAACTGGATATACTGGTAATGCCGGATATTGTTTATCATTTTCTATGATTGTAAACAAAAATGAAAAAAATGAGAAAAAACGTAGAGTAATAGGTGTAGTATTGGGTACTAATCATAAAAATAAAAGAACATCTGCTTCTTTAGCACTACTTAAATATGGAAAAGAAAATTTTAATATGAAAAAATTAATTGATAAAGATAGTTTTATTGGTAAGAAATATATTAAAGGCATGAAAGAATTAGAAGTTACTTTAAAAGCTAAGGATGAACTTTACACAGTATTAAAAGATGATGAAAGTATAAAATCAGAAGTAAAGATTAAAGATATAGAATATCCTGTTAAAAAAGGTGATACTATGGGTACTATAAAATACTATACTAATTCAGGTGACTTACTTGGAAGTGTAGATATAGTAAGTAGTAATAATGTAGACAATATATCATTAAAAACAAAATTAAAAATGAAATTTGCAAATTAAATTCAAAAAAATGGTATAAAATACACAAAAAAATATAAAAATAGAAAATATGGAAAAAATATTGTTATTTTTTCACCTCTATGATATACTACTAGAGGTGAAAAAATAAAATAAATCACACACAGCATTGGGATCCTTAAAAGGTGCCTATTACATGGTTTTTTAGGGAGAAGATCAAGCTGGAGGTATAAAACCAGGAGGTAAAATATGTCAGTAATATCAATGAAACAATTATTAGAAGCAGGTGTTCACTTTGGTCATCAAACAAGAAGATGGAACCCTAAAATGGCTAAGTATATATTCACAGAAAGAAATGGAATATATATAATAGACTTACAAAAAACAGTTAAAAAAGTTGAAGAAGCTTACAAGTTCACTAAAGAAGTAGCTGAAACAGGAAAGCCAATCTTATTCGTAGGAACTAAAAAACAAGCTCAAGATGCGATAAAAGATGAAGCTGAAAGATGTGGAATGTACTTTGTTAATGAGAGATGGTTAGGTGGAATGTTAACAAACCACAAAACTATAAAAACTAGAATAAATAAATTAAGAGAATTAGAAAAAATGGAAGAAGAAGGTGTATTTAATGTTCTTCCTAAAAAAGAAGTTATAAAATTAAGAGCTGAAAAAGAAAAACTAGAAAAATACTTAGGTGGAATAAAAGACATGCCTGAATTACCAGGTGCAATGTTTGTAGTTGACCCAAGAAAAGAAAACATAGCTATACAAGAGGCTCATAGATTAGGTATACCAGTAGTTGGTATAGTTGATACTAACTGTGACCCAGAGCAATTAGACTTTGCTATACCAGGAAATGATGATGCTATAAGAGCCGTAAAATTAATAACTGGTGCTATGGCAACAGCTGTAATCGAAGGTAGACAAGGTGCTGAAGAAGAAGTAGCTGAAGACCAAGAATAATAATTTGACAATTAAATGGTAAGGGTCGCCCTTACCATTTATAATATGGAATAGAATAAGTAGGAGGAAACTTAAAAAATGGCTAATATAACTGCTCAAATGGTAAAAGAGTTAAGAGAAAGTACAGGCGCAGGAATGATGGACTGCAAGAAAGCTTTACAAGAAGCTGAAGGAAATATGGAAAAAGCAGTAGATTTATTAAGAGAAAAAGGATTATCAAAAGCTGCTAAAAAAGCTGGTAGAGTTGCTGCTGAAGGTCTAGTTGCGATAGAAATGAATGATGATAATACAGTTGCTTCTATGGTAGAAGTTAACTCAGAAACAGATTTCGTTGCTAAAAATGAAGACTTCAAAGTATTCGTTAAAGATGCTGCTTGTATGGCATTAGCTACTGATAAAGAAGATGTAGCTTCTTTATTAGGTGAGACTCATAGAGAAGGAATAACTTTACAAGAAGTTTTAAATAATAGAGTTGCAAAAATCGGTGAAAAATTAGACTTTAGAAGATTTGCTAAAGTTGTAACTAATGGACAAGTTGCTGGATACATTCATGGTGGCGGAAAAATAGGTGTTCTTGTTGAAATGGAAACAGAAGCTAGAGATGCTAAAGTTTTAGAATTAGGTAAAGATGTAGCTATGCAAGTTGCTGCTATGAATCCTAAGTACGTTTCAAGAGATGAAGTAGATGCTGAATACATAGCACATGAAACAGAAGTATTAACTCAACAAGCTTTAAATGAAGGAAAGCCAGCTAATATAGTTGAAAAAATGGTTAAAGGAAGATTAGAAAAAGAATTAAAAGAGGTTTGTTTATTAGAGCAAACTTTCGTTAAAAATCCAGATATAACTGTTAAACAATTAGTTGCTGATGTTGCTAAAGCAGTAGGTTCTGATATAAAAGTTGTTAAAGTTGTGAGATTCGAAGTTGGTGAAGGTATACAAAAGAGAGAAGAAAACTTTGCAGAAGAAGTTGCGAAGCAACTTAAGTAATAACCAAAGAGAGAACACGCAGGTGTTCTCTTTTTTAAAAAATAGAAAAAAATGGATATGAAGGATTGAAATAGGAGGTTTCTGATGGATAAACCAATGTACAAAAGGGTATTGTTAAAATTAAGTGGAGAAGCATTAGCTGGAGAAAGAGGTTTTGGTATAAACAATGATGTAGTTAATGATATTGCTATTGCTATTAAAAAAATACAAGAAATAGGTGTTGAAGTAGCTGTAGTAGTAGGTGGAGGAAACTTCTGGAGAGGTAGAACTAGCGAAGGAATGGACAGAACTACTGCTGATTATATAGGAATGTTAGCTACAGTTATGAATGCGATGGCATTACAAGATGCACTAGAAAATATAGAGGTTGCTACAAGAGTTCAAACTGCTATAGATATGAGACAAATTGCAGAGCCATATATAAGAAGAAGAGCAGTTAGACATTTAGAAAAGGAAAGAGTTGTTATATTTGGTGCAGGAACAGGAAACCCTTACTTTACAACAGATACAACTGCTGCTTTACGTGCTGCTGAAATGGAAGCAGAAGTTATCCTGTTAGCTAAAAATGTTGATGCAGTATATGACAAGGATCCAAAAGTACATGCAGATGCTAAGAAATTTACAGAATTAAGTTATATGGAAGTTATACAAAAAGAATTAAAAGTAATGGACTCTACAGCTACATCTTTATGTATGGATAATAAGATTCCAATAAAGGTATTTGAGCTTACAACAGAGAATATAATAAGAGCAGTAAAAGGTGAAAATATAGGAACTACTGTAAAATAATGAAGAATGAAGGAGGAGTAAAATTATGAAACTAGAAATACATAAGCAGTTAGAAGAGAAAATGAATGGGACAATTGATGCTCTGAAATTTGAATTTGGGACTATAAGAGCAGGAAGAGCTAATGCACAAATGTTAGACAAGATAAGAGTTGATTATTATGGAACTCCAACTCCGATAAATCAAATTGGTGCTATATCTGTACCAGAACCAAGAGTATTGATGATATCTCCTTGGGATAAATCTGCTATGCATGAAATAGAAAAAGCTATATCTAATTCAGATTTAGGATTAAATCCATCAAATGATGGTGAAGTTATAAGACTTTCTGTACCTGCTTTAACAGAAGAAAGAAGAAAAGAACTAGCTAAAAAAGCTAGTAAAGCTGCAGAAGAATTTAAAGTTAGAATAAGAAATGAAAGAAGAGACGCCAATGAAAAGATTAAAAAAATGGAAAAAGGCGGAGAATTAACTGAAGATGAGTCAAAGAAAGCACAAGATGAAGTTCAAAAAATGACTGATAAATTTATAAAAGAAATAGATGCATTATTATCTAAAAAAGAAAAGGATATAATGGAGGTATAATATTGAAAAAATATTATAACCTTTTAGGTCTTCATGTAGATGAGGTAAAAAAATATTTTGATGAACAAAATATAACTTATACTATAAAATCGATTGAAGGCAAAAAGGATAAAGATAAACTTGTAGTTCCTAGAGTTATAAAAATATCTGAGATAGGTGATAATGTAGAACTAATAATCACATACTTTTCTGACTCCTTAGTTTAAGGAGTCAGAACAATATTGGAGGCAAAATATGAATAACAACATTATGTATGACATAGACTTAAATAACATACCTACTCATATTGCTATTATAATGGATGGGAATGGAAGATGGGCAAAATCTAGATTTCTTCCAAGAACTGCAGGACATAAGGCTGGAGTAGAAACTATAAGAGATATAGTAAAAGAATGCTCAAATTTAGGAGTTAAGCACTTGACATTATATGCATTTTCAACAGAAAATTGGAAGAGACCAAAAATTGAAGTTGATACACTTATGAACTTATTATCTACATACTTAAGAAATGAAATAGCTGAGCTTCATCAAAATAATGTAAAAGTAACAGCTATAGGAGATATAAGTGCTTTACCAAAGACTTGTATAAGAGAATTAAACTCAGCTAAGGAAATGACAAAAGACAATACAGGAGTTAACTTAAATTTAGCATTAAACTATGGAAGTAGGGCAGATATAAAAAATGCTCTTATAGATATAGTAAAAAATTGTGAAAGTGGTAAAATAGATATAAACAATATTGATGAAGATATTATAAAAAACTATTTAAGCACAAAGTCTATACCAGATCCAGACTTGGTAATAAGAACAAGCGGTGAACAAAGATTGAGTAACTTTTTACTTTGGGAAGTTGCTTATTCTGAGTTTTACTTCACTGATATACATTGGCCTGATTTTAATAAAGAAGAATTACAAAAGGCTATTTATGTATATCAAAAAAGAGATAGAAGATTTGGAGGACTTAAGTAAGGAGATTATTTTATGCTTACAAGAATTATTGCTTCACTAGCTCTGGTTCCATTATTTCTATTTGTTGTATATGGAGGGATTCCTTTATATATAGCTGAGATGGCAATAGTTTATATTGCATTACATGAGTTTTATAAGGCGTTTAAAATAAAAGATATAAATCCAATCTTCATTATTGGATATATATTTTCTATTTATTTAGCTATAAAAAATATTTTTAACTTACCATTAGAGTATACTTATGCAATGATTTTCATTTTATTTTTAGCAAGTATAATTTATATGTTGATGGGCAAAAACAATGTTATAGATGTTTCGATTACGTTTTTAGGGATTTTTTATATAGGAGTGTTTTTAGATTTTATAGTTATAACTATAAATGGTTTTGAAAAAGGTAATATCTATGTATGGCTTATATTTGTTATATCTTTTATGACAGATATATTTGCATATTTTAGTGGCTATTTACTTGGAAAACATAAGTTAATTCCTAAAGTGAGTCCTAAAAAGACTGTAGAAGGAGCTATTGGAGGAATAATAGGAAGTACACTTTGTTGTATTATATTTGGATATTTATTTGGTATTAATTTGCTTCAATTAGCAATAATAGGAAGCATAGGAAGTATAATAGCTCAATTAGGAGATTTATTTGCATCTTCTATAAAGAGATATGTAGGGATAAAGGATTATGGAAAGATAATACCTGGTCACGGGGGTATATTAGATAGATTCGATAGCGTTATATTAGTTGCACCTTTTGTGTATAGTGCTATTAAATTTTTTATTAGATAAAGATTGGTTTTAAAAGAGCAGTCTATAATTGCTAGTAATGAAAATAGCTATGTAACTTCTAAAAGCAGAAGATTCTGCGATTGTTTAGTTACATGGCTATTTTCATTGTTTAATGATTTAGAATATATTAAGTGGATTATATAAAATAGGTATTGCTTTACAAATGTATACTATATTTGTAGTATGCATTTGTTTTGTATACGAGAATTGTCATTAAAAAGTATTTTTTTGTTTAATAATATCGATATTCTTAATTTTATTATCTTTTTATAATATATATATCTAAATGTAATTAGTTTATTATATATTTATAAATTTTATTTTTAAACATAATTAATAATAGATAAGTAGATTGTTGCTTTTATTGTACAAGTATATGTATAATTTAAGTAATATCTCAAAAAAAAGGAATATATTTCCATAATGTGATAAAATAAATTCAAAGAGTTAAATTCTAGGTAAATGGTACTTTAATTGTTTATTAAAATAAATTAGATATTCCATCTTCAATGTCATTTACTTGATGATTAAATTTAAAGTAGACTAATATTTAAAATAGCTTTTGAATTAGGTAATGATTTATTATACACATAAAAACTTTCAGAGATATAAAATGTTAGTAAAATAAAAAAATAATAGATAAATGTTTATTTCAAAAAGTTTGAAATTTGAGGGGGATGGATTAATGGAGACATTAACTAATAATATTATAGATAAATTAACGAATTTAAATGGGAATTATAATTTTAGGATGATGCTTTCAAGCTTAGAAAATCAGAAGAATCCATATGGAATTATGTTTATTGGAATAGATGATTTTGAGCAAATTAATAATTTATATTCTTACTCATTTGGAGATAAGGTTTTAAAAAAATTTTCTAGAGCTATTTTACCCTTTTTACCTGAAGATGTAAGTTTATATAGATTGGATGGAAATGGCTTTGGAGTTTTGTATCCAGATGGAGATTGTTATGAATTAATAAAACTATTTAATAGGTTTCAGGATGTAGCACAATGTATAAAACAGATTAATGGACATGCTATTTCATTTACTATATCAGGAAGTATTTGTTTTTATCCTAAGGATGGTATAGATTGTGATTCATTGTACCAAAATGCACGTGTTACTTTTGAGAGGGCAAAGAAACAAGGAAAAAAGACTCTCCTTGTCTACTCAAAGGATAAGTTAACTTTTTCTCAGTATTCTATAAAATTGATAGAGTATCTAAGAGAAAGTGTGTTAAATGATTTTAAAGGATTTTATTTAAATTATCAACCACTCATTTTTGCTGATAATAAGAAACTATATGGATGTGAAGTATTACTTCGTTGGAAGAATCCTAATTTTGAAATGAAACTTGGCCCAACTGAGTTTATACCTTTTTTAGAATCTTCTGGACTTATGGATAAAGTTAGTCAATGGATAATTAGAACTGCTTTAAAACAACTGAATATATGGATAAAATATATGCCAAATTTCAAGATGAACATAAATGTATCATATCAACAACTTGAAAACCCTAGCTTCAAGTTCTTTATTTTAGATACTATAAGAAAAGAAGGTGTGCCACCATCTCTAATAACATTGGAATTGACAGAAGATAATACTATAAAAAAAATAGAAGAAATAAGACGTTCTTTCGATTTTCTTCGAAGTCAAGGCATTAAGATTACCTTTGATAGTTTTGGAGCGAAACATTCATCCTTAGAAATTTTTCGTGAATTAAGTGCAGATTCTTTAAAAATTAATCATACTCTTTTAAATCGTATTACATATGATGTAACAGACCAAAAAATTGTTTCACAAATTATTAACTTGTGTCACAGTATGAATATGACAGTCTATGTTGAAGGAATTGAAGATAAGGAAACTTTAAAAATTATTGAACAGATGAGACCAGAAATACTGCAAGGGTTTTATTATAAAGAGCCTATAAATGCAGATAAGTTTCATGAATATTATTTTGAAAAATATGTTGATTCATTTAACTATCAGGAAGATATTATATCAAAAGACGTTTCTTTAGAAAAGGAAAAGAGCATGGTATATTCTGCACTCACTCCAACGCATTCAATGAATATAAAAGAACTGATAGATAATGCATATGCAGGTATATTTCAAGTTGGAATGGACCATGAATTTACTTTTCTTACATGTAATGAAGGGTATCGTAGAATGCTTGGTTATACAATTAAAGAGATGGAAGAAAAATTTAAGAATCAAGCATTAGGATTTGTTCATCAAGATGATATAGAATATGTAAATTATGAAATTAGGAGACAACTTGGAATTAGTGATATAGTAACTATTGAATTTAGAGTAGTAAAATCTGATGGAACACCTATATGGATACTCGGAACAGGTAATGTCGTAAGAGGAAAAGAAGGATTTAAGAGCTTAATTGTAGTTATTGTAGAAAATGATAGACTTAAGAAGAGGTCTTTAGAGATGGAAGAATCATATTGGAAATACAGGAAAGTACTGGATAATATTCCTGCTTGTGTAAAATGTATTCGTTTTGATGAAGATTTCACTTTAGATTACATTTCTCCTAGTTTTATATCATTAATAGGTTATACAGAAAAAGAAATAAAAAACAAGTTTGATGGAAAGTATATTGATTTAATCTTTGAAAAAGATAGAAAAAATGTAATAAGTGATATAATAAGCCAAATTAATTCTAAAGATATAATTACACTCAACTATCGCATCAGGTGCAAAGACAATCGTTTAATTTCTTTAGAAACAATTTCTAGGTTATGTGAAAATGATAAGGATGGGAAACAGTATTTTTATTCAAGTATAGTAGACGTAACAGATGAAACTTATGAAGAAAAAGATAGAACATCTAATAATTTAGCTAATCGATACCAAAAAGCATTAAAGCAATGGGGTGACATTTTATTTGAATATAATTTTAAGGATGATACAATAATATTTTCTGATAATTATTACAATATTTTTCAAGTAGAACCAAAATCAACAATTACTGAACAGTTATTAAATATTTATGAAGATGATTGTAAGACCTTACTGGATGCTTTAGAAGAGGCACAGAGAGGTAACAAGCCAGAAACAATAGAAATACGTATACTCTCTAAAAATAATGTGCATTTATGGTGTTCTATAGAGTTTAATGAACCAGATAAGATTGGAGATACTGCTATATCCATACTAGGAAAAATAAGAAATATAGATGAAGAAAAGAAAGAGTATAATAAATTAATTGAACAATCTCAAAATGATTTAATGACAGGATTGCTAAATAAGAGCACTACTGAGGAAAAGATTAGAAACATATTGCTATCGAGTGATAGAAGTAGAAGTTATGCTCTGTTTATGATTGATGTAGATAATTTTAAATATGTCAATGATACTATGGGACATGTATTTGGAGATAAAATATTAGTTGACTTAGCTGAATGTTTAAAAAGAAATTTTAGAAAAGCAGATATAGTTGGTCGTGTAGGAGGTGATGAGTTTATAGCTTTTATGGAGTACAGTGGAGAAAAAGAAAGTATACAAAATAAAGGTCTTGATATATTAAAAATACTAGATAGTACATTTAAGTATGATGATTTATATTTTGAAATAAGTGTAAGTATAGGTATTTCTGTATATCCAGAAGATGGAGAACAATTTTATGAGTTATATCATCATGCAGATAGTGCTCTATATAGAGCAAAAGAAGAAGGAAAAAACACATATTGTATGTTTTCTATCTAAAAAAATCTATATTATCAGAGATTGGTCTATCTTAGATATATAGAAGATAGAGCTATTTGAGGTAAATACATACTACTGCAAAGTGTTGATTATGCAAAATTCTATGAAACAGGAACCCTGTGACTTTAGTTATGGGAGATTCAGAAGTGATTAGTCATTTGCAAATTATATAGATATATTATAATTGAGGTAACAATAATGAAGAAAAAATATGATTTTTTAATTTATGCTACTATTTGGTTAGTTGCTATTATAATTTTTATATTTTCCCTATACAATAGTATAGAACATATTAAAATTATAAATTATACTAGTACCATTGGCAGTGAAACTCAAAAAGTTGTTAAACAAGAGTTGAATAATAAAAGAAATGATAACTTGATAAAACAACTAGATAGCATTTTAATAGAGCTAAGAACAGGTAAAGGGGAAAATGGATTACAAAGGTGTGATAATAAAGAATTTCAAGAAAAATTAATTCAAATGGATTCTATGTGGAAATCTATGAAAAAAGAAATTATAAAAGTTAGAAATGGTGGTTCAGGTGATGAATTATACAGATTGAGCGAAACATATTCTTCACTATCTAGAGATGTTATTTTTATATCTGAAAAACATTCTGACATAAAATTGCATACCTTTGCTACTGCATTACTTATCTATCTTATAGTCTCAACAATAAGCCTATTGATTTGGGAATGTTATAATAAAAGAAAATTTGATAAAATATTTTATACAGACAATTTGACAAAAATAAAAAATCAAGTTGCATTTGAAAACAGAGCTATTGAAATTTTACATCATGCACATAAGGGAGAATATGTGTTATTAAATATTGATATTGACAATTTTAAATATATTAATGATACACATGGATATGAATATGGTGATAAAGTTTTAATAATAGTTGCAACCGCACTTTCCAAGACATTTAATACTAAAGAAATTTGTGCAAGAGTTGGTTCAGATAATTTTGTGATACTTGCAAAATATAGAGAGACTCTATTAGATGAAATTAGTAAAATTCTGACTGATTCCATAATATCTGAATTAAATATGAATGTAACTCAAACTATATCTTATTGTATAGGTGCATATTTAGTTGAAGATGAGAAATTAGATTATAAATCTATTAACTCTATAATGGATAAGGCAAATATTGCACATAAGGTAAGTAAAAAGAGAGGGATTTCATCTACTGTATGGTATAATGAAAATCTGTTAAAGCAACTACAAATGGAAAATAGTATTTATAATTATATGCACAAGGCACTAGAAAATGAGGAATTTCATATGTATTTGCAACCAAAATTTCAGATATCTTCTTTAAACGTTGTGAGTGCAGAAGCTCTTGTACGATGGTTTTCTCCAGAACTTGGATTTTTGTCACCAGATCAATTTATTCCATTATTTGAGAAAAGTGGATTTATTATTGAATTAGATTTTTATATGTTAAAGAAAGCATGTTCATTTATAAAAAAGACATTTATGAAAAAAAATCAATACACTTATCCTATAGCAGTTAATTTTTCAAGAGTTACTATTTATCAAAATGACTTCTACCAAAGATTTTTGGATATTGTTAGAGAATATGAAATTCCTTTTAAATATATAGAAATAGAGGTAACTGAAAGTGCTTTTAATAAAATATCTGAGCCAGTTATTTCGATTTTAGATAATCTTAAAAAGTTAGGATTTTTAATTTCTATGGATGATTTTGGTTCAGGATATTCTTCTCTAAGTCTTTTATGCTCTTTATCGATTAACGGGTTAAAGTTAGATAAAAGTCTACTTAAAGAAACTTTTAATAGAGAAAAAGTGTATAGTATTATTCAGTGTATTATCGAAATGTCACATCGTATAGATATGTCTGTTGTATGTGAAGGTATTGAAACTAAAAAGGACCTAGATTTTTTAAAGACGATTAAATGTGATGTGGGACAGGGTTTCTATTTTTCTAAACCGATAGAAGAAAAAGAATTTTTTAATAAATATGTAACTGGAAAAATAGTATAATGTTTTTTTATTGATTTATGGATTGAGCTATTTAATGAAATATGAAATAGCTCAATCCATAGTTATGTACATCAAAAAATATAAATCATTTAAACTGTTTTTTATATTTATATAAAAATTCTTCTATATTTTTTGATTGTTCCCATATTTCAACTGCCTCTACATCTAGTAAATAAAGTATAGAATCATTTACAAGTTCAATATATTCCCCATCTTCTGAGCCAAGTGCATGCCTTTCAATTTTTAATCCTTTTTCCTCATAATATATTTTTGTTTCTCTATATAATGATTCTCGTTTTTGTATATAGTCTTTTACTTCATTGTTTAGAAAATTATATGAATCTACCAATGTTTCACCATTTATAAAGGTTTTTTCATTAGCAATTTTTTCATCCCAACAATGGATTTCGTTCCAGCTAAAAAATATCTCACCATCATTTGGTATGAATGAAAATCTAGTAATAATATATAAATAATTGTTGAAATTTACTTCATAATATTCAGGGATATCTTTAAATTCAATATAGTAATTTATATAATTAAAATTACTACTGTCTCTTTTTACAAATGGTATTTTTTCAATAAATTTATATATCGATTGTTCATTTTTAAAAATTCCTATATCGTAGCTTCTTTCAAATTGATTAATTTTTAATAAATATGGCATATTTTCTCCTTTTTTCTAAAATATAAATTTTAAAATTTTTTAATTAAATATTTGTATATGATTTATATAATATTATAATAATGAGTTTTAAATCAATACAATAGTATGTATTTTTTGGATAGCTATTTTTCTAGTTTTGTAATGCCCAGTATTCATAACCAAATATACTTTTTCTTTTACAAAGTTTAACTAATTTATTTCTATTTATTGACTTGTACATTTTATTGGAAACTTTCATTCTTTTTATTTTATTATCTGCCTCTATTTTAAAATAATGTTCCTTTCCAGAACGAGAAGAAATACTTACTTTATCAATCACTTTTACAAATTCAATTTCAGGTTTATCCAATGTGGCAACATAATTTAAAGCTGGTGTTGTAGAAAAACTAAGAATGAACGTAGAAAAGAGAACTAATAAGATGATAAATTTTGTCTCTCTTATTTTTTTTGAAATTAACATTAAAATATATGGTATAAATAATATTATCATATAAATGAAAACAAAAGTGAATCTCTCTTTTGTGGATGTATATAATAAATTTGTAGATAGAAGAAGAATCATTATTGACAATACACATGCAGTGAAAGGAAATGGTATATAATATTTTTTTAAGTCACTTTTTTTAGGCATTTCCATTGGCATTTTAGGATATAGTAATAAATACATTATCCAACAAAATAATGAGATAAATATGTATATAGAGAACTTAAGCTTAGTGGGAAGAAAAAAAGCAACAATAGCAAGTGTTGTTAGAAAGTAACGAATAATGCGAACAACATTTCTTTCTTTTTCTATGACAGTTAAATCCCAATGATTTTTTATAAATTCGTGTTTTCTTTTATGAGCCTGATTCATTTAATCATCTCCTGTTAGTAGTATAGTTTTAAATCTATTACTTTGATTTATTTTAACATATTTATTTCTACTAAACTATAATTCATATCTATTTATAAAAGAATTATTTATCTAAATAGGTGAAAATTTTCCAAAATAGATAAAATGTGATAGAATATATTTTGCGAGGTGATAATATGATTTCATACGCTCCATTATGGAAATTATTAATTGACAGAAAAATAAAGAAAATGGAATTTGTAAATATATCAGGTATAAGTATTTCTGTTTTAGGGAGACTAGGAAATGATAAATCTGTTTCTATGGATACAATGGAGAAGATATGTCTGGCACTAGACTGTAAAATAGAGGATGTTGTTGAAATAAAAAGAGACATTTAATAATACTAAAATATTTTATAATACTTTATAAAATACAGAAACAATGGATTGATTTTGGTTTGTAGAATATACTACATGAAATTTCTATGAAGAGTAAAAATAATTGTTTTAGTAGTGTTATAATGTTTTGATAGGGTATATTTATTATTAGAAAGGATTATTATATGAAAAGGATATCAATTTTAGGCTCTACAGGCTCTATAGGTAAACAAACTTTAGATGTAGTCAGAGAAAATAGAGACAAGTTTGAGATAGTTGCAATATCAGCTAATAGTAATATTGAGTTATTACTAGAACAAATAGTAGAATTTAAACCTAAATACGTAACAGTTTTTGAGGAAGATAAAGCATTAAAATTAAAAGAAATGTTGTCAAAAGATATAAAAATAGAAGTTTTAGCAGGGATGGAAGGACTAAAAATAATATCATCACTTGATGAAGTTGATGTACTTCTAACTGCTGTTGTAGGAATGATAGGCTTGGTTCCAACTCTTTGTGCTATAAAGAAGGGAATAGACATAGCATTAGCGAATAAAGAAACGTTAGTAACTGCTGGCGAACTTGTAATGAGAGAGGCAGAAAAATATAATGTAAATATTCTTCCTGTTGATAGTGAACATAGTGCTATATTTCAATGTTTAAATGGAGAAAATAAAAAAAACATAGAAAAGATAATACTTACAGCATCTGGAGGTCCATTTAGAGGAAAGAAAAAAGATGAACTTGTAAATATAACTAAAAATGAAGCTCTTAAGCATCCAAACTGGAGTATGGGTAGAAAGATAAGTATTGATTCTTCAACACTTATGAATAAAGGTCTTGAAGTTATAGAAGCTAAATGGCTATTTGGGGTAGAACAAGAAAATATAGATGTAGTAGTTCATCCACAAAGTATAATCCATTCAATGGTACAATATACAGATAGCTCAATAATAGCACAATTAGGATGTCCAGATATGAGACTACCAATACAATATGCTCTTACATATCCAGATAGAATGGAAAGTAGCTTTGAAAGAATGAATTTTTCAAAATTTAGCACTTTAACTTTTGAAGAGCCAGATTTAGAGACTTTTCCATGTTTAAAATTGGCTTATGAATGTTTAAAAATGGGAGGAACTTATTCTTCTGTTCTAAATTCAGCAAATGAAGTTTTGGTAAGTGAATTTTTAGAGGATAAAATTGGTTTCTATGACATACCATATTACATAGAGAAGACTTTAGAAGTTCATAGTAGCATAAGTAAACCAACATTGGAGGAAATATTAGAAACAGATAGATGGAGTAGAGCTTATGTTGCAAATCTGATAAAAAAATAGGAAGGTGAATTTATGACTATAATAGCTGCATTAATACTATTTAGTATAATTGTATTAATACATGAGTTAGGACATTTTATATTTGCAAAAAGAAGTGGTATCAAAGTAAATGAGTTTTCTATAGGTATGGGACCTAAGATATATAGTGTAAAAAAAGATACAGAGTATTCTATAAGAGCACTTCCAATTGGTGGATATGTGAGTATGGAAGGTGAAGATGAAGAACAAGTAAGTCCAAATTCTTTTGGAAATAAATCTATATTACAAAGATTTAGTACTATTGTAGCAGGACCAATATTTAATATAATATTAGCAGCAATACTTTTGGTACCAGTATTTTTATATATAGGTTCTCCAACAACTAAATTAGGGAAGATAATGCCAGATACTCCTGCACAGGCTGTAGGGCTTCAAGTAGGAGATAAAATAAACAAAATTAATGGTAATTCTGTTAAGTCTTGGGATGAAGTTGCAAATATAATAAATACTTCTTCTGGTGGAGAATTGAAGCTTAGTATAACTAGAGATGGAAGTGATAAGGTTATAAATGTAACACCTAAAAACAATAATGGAAAGTATGAAATAGGGATTCAACCACAAAGAGAGAAGGATTTTTTTGGTTCAATTGTAAATGCATGTAAAACTACTGTGGATATGACGAAGCAAATGTTGACATTCTTAGGTCAAATGGTTACAGGACGTGTCCCAGGAGGAATTGGTAATGCTGTTGCAGGTCCAGTAGGTGTTATTGGTATGGTATCAGATGCAGCTCGTACAGGTATTATAAATGTAGTGTATTTAGCTGCTATAATAAGTTTAAATCTAGGTATAGTAAATCTATTACCAATACCAGCCCTTGATGGATGGAGAATACTTATGTTATTACTAGAAGCAGTTAGAGGTGGTAAAAAACTTGACCCAAATAAAGAAGGTATGATAAATGTGGTTGGTTTTGGAGCTTTGATGTTATTTATGCTTTTTATCACATATAAAGATATATTAAGGTTATTTCAATAATTTAGTTTTTTATAGATATTAAGAAAAGGGCTATGTAGTTTTAAATGAGAATAAATAAATTTCAATATACGATATTTATTCTTATTTCTTTAACTATATAGCTTTTTAATTTATAATATATATGTAGATTAGAGTATTTTTAATAGTTAAATAGAATTAATATAAAATAATATATAGAGGTGGAATATGAGTTACGAGAGAAGAAAGACTAGAGAAGTAAGTGTAGGAAATATAAAAATAGGAGGAGAAAACCCTATAAGTATTCAATCTATGACAAACACTGATACAAGAGATGCAGATGCTACAATAGATCAAATAAAGAGACTAGAGGAAGCTGGTTGTGATATAGTTAGAGTAGCAGTTCCTGATATTAAAGCAGCTAAAAATATAGGTAAGATAAAGTCTAGTGTAAATATACCTATTATTGCTGATATACATTTTGATTATAAATTAGCTCTTGAAGCTATAGAACAAGGTGTGGATGGAATTAGAATAAATCCTGGTAACATTGGTAATATAGAAAGAGTTCAGGCTATAGTTGAGAAATGTAAGGAAAAAAATCTGAAAATTAGAATTGGAGTTAATGGAGGTTCTTTAGAAAAAGAACTTTTAAAAAAGTATGGTTCTGCAACAGCAGAAGCATTAGTTGAAAGTGCAATGGGGCATATTAAGATTCTTGAAGATTTAGATTTTCATAATATAGTTATATCTCTAAAATCATCTGATATTTATAAAACTGTCGATGCATATGAATTAATATCAAAAAAAGTTGATTATCCTCTTCATGTTGGAATTACAGAATCTGGAAGTATCCATAAAGGAACAATAAAATCTTCTATAGGTGTAGGAGCACTACTTCTTAAAGGAATTGGAGATACTGTTAGAATATCTTTGACAGGAGACCCAGTTGAAGAGGTTGTTGTTGGTAAACAAATCTTAAGAAGTCTAGGACTTTTGAATGATAAGATTAAGGTTATATCATGTCCTACATGTGGTAGATGTAATATAGATTTAATTAGTGTTGTAAATGAGGTTGAGGAAAAGATTGGAAATATGGAAAAAGATATTACTGTTGCAATTATGGGATGTGCTGTAAATGGACCTGGTGAAGCTAGAGAAGCGGATATAGGTATTGCTGGAGGTAAAGGTGAAGGTCTTTTATTTAAAAAGGGAGAAATAGTAAGAATGATTGATGGTAATAAGTTAGTTGATGAGTTACTAGAAGAGATTGATAAGTTATAGTATAAAATAAATCGATTTTAATTGGCTAGATTTTTAAATACTTTTAGACTAGATTTTATCTAGAGTATTTTAATCATCTAGCCACTTTTACTTTGAGAAACTTTAATAGATATAAAGAAATATATATTCTGATTTAAATGAAAAACAGCTAATCCAACAGCTGTTATCTTGTTAAGAGCGTTTTTAATTGTCTTGTTTAATTGTATGAATATAATTCATAATAAGTTAGCAATAAATCGACCATTTTACCATAGCTCTGAGTACCTTCAGCAACACCATTAGCTTTTAAATAAGAATTGTTGAACTCATTAGAAATTTCATCAATTTTACCTTCATATTTTTGCCAAAACTCACTTTCATTTTTTAAATCTCTAAGGACTGAGTCTGAAATACCTTTAGATATGTCAACATAGGCATTATAATCAATCCTACTTAAGGCAGAAGCAGTATAATTTAAAGCTAAAATATAACCAGAATAGTTAAAATCAATATTAGGATGTTTTATACATGTAAGATATGCTATAAAATTAGCCTCATCTTCACTAGCAAATCCTCTTTGATGTGCCATTTCATGTTCGACTGTACAAGGAATATACAAGTCAGGTATTGCTACATTTACATTTGCCTCACCTGTAAATGGAAAATATATACCTGTTATTCCTGTATAGCACATAATATTCGATGAAATAACATACTTAGCTTTAGAATAACTTCCACTAACGCTAGGTAATATATCTAGAACATTATCATATCCTAGTTGAGCTCTATTTATCACACCTTTATAATCTGTATTAGATTTTATAACTCCATTCTTATCTTGTAATGTGAGTTTTCTAGTTTCATTTGACTTAGTTACAAGAAATTTATATAATTTAGTAAGTTCTTTAGCACTATGTTGCTTTGGTTGAATAGAGCTCTTATTTTCTAAATTATATTGATTTATAAGGGTAGTTTCAAGTGGAATCCTATTATAGTTTATCCCCCAAAGCACTATAAAAAGAAAGTATACTATTGATACAATAGATAATATATTTAAAATAGCATTCTTTAAAAATATTTTAAAATTTTTTTTCTTATTGAAAATCGTAAATATAGTAGAGCATAAAAATAAAATGATAGATATAACAATTATGTACATTGTTATTTCATATAGAGAAAATGGGAAAATTCCTGAAATCTTACTCAATATTTGTACAATTGTTTTATCTATTGCTTGAGAGTAATATTTTTCAACAATGTGTGGAATTTTACTTGCTATAAAATTTAAAAGTAAAGCAATAGGAAAAAGAATTAAAGAAAAATATTTTGCTTTTTTGTTCATATTTCACCTCACAGACTCTAGTTTATATAAACATATTATATATCAATTGGAGATATGTTGTAAAATAAGTATATATATGTATTTATAACTTTATACTAAATTAATGATAAGTTATAATATATTAATATGAATAAACAATATGTATACAACTAATAATAATAAAAAATATTAACTATATAAGGAGTAGATAAAAATATGGTAATAAAACTTACTAAAGATAACTTCAATTTTAGATTCAAGCAATATGAAGGCATGTTTTTTCATGCAGAATTAATTGAAGGAAAAGAGTCAATTAGATATAAAATAACTAAAGATAAAGAAGGTGTAGAGTTAAAAGAATTTGGAAGTACACATATAAAAGATAATATGATATATGTGCCTCAAATAGAAGCATACATAGATTTAAATAGTATAAAATAAGGATTATAAAATTTAAATAAAATTTTTTTAGTAGGGGGAATTTAATATGAGTAATCCTATAGATATAATAATAAGACCTATAAGGAGTGAAGATGCACAAGCTGTTAATGAAATGAGAAGGACATATGGTGTTATGAGAAATACTTTGGCTTTAATGAGTGATAGAGTAGATAAAACTATAACTATGTTGAATTCTTTAGGAGAAAATGATTACATGTTTGTTGCTGAGATTGATAACAATGGAGAAAAAACTGTAATAGGTTTTGCTGGTTTACATGTAAATTCCTCTCCAAGATTAAGACATAGTGCAGAACTAGGAATAACTGTGGATGAGAATTATCATAGAAGAGGAGTAGGAAAAAAACTAATAGAGCAGCTTTTAGATATAGCAGATAATTGGATTATGTTAGCTAGAGTAGGATTAGAAGTAATTGTGGATAATGAAAAGGGATTAAATTTATATAAAAAGTTAGGTTTTGAAGTAGAGGGTATTAAAAGATATGCTGTAATTAGAGATGGAAAATTTGAAGATACCTATGTTATGGGAAGATATAATAAAAATTTGATTTAAAGAGTCTGATAGGAATAGAGAAGTAGAATAAATTGTCTTTAATATAAATTTTCATTAAAGATAATTTATTCTACTTCTCTATTATATTAAAAAACTTATTTTTAAATGTTTATAAAAACATTCTATATACAAATAAAATTATTAGCAATATCAAAGCTATTTTAAAAGCTAGACTAGCAACAGTCTTTATAATTTTTACAGAAACACCTATAGCAACTATAGCAAATACTATTTTAAAGAGTAAATCTAAATCCATATTTAAGCCTCCTATTCTATAATACATATAGATATTATTGACAAATATCTAGGAAAAAATTCCATAAATATGCTACAATAAAATGTTTATATTTGTAATTTATTGAATATGTTATTATATAATACATAAAAGAATAAATCAAGATAACAATAAAATACTTATAAAAGGTATAGATATAACTGAAAATAGTGTTGTAAAAAACACACATTGTGAAGCTAATGTTATATTGGAATCATATTGATTAGCCATTATAGCAGTATTTGCGGCGGCAGGCATTGAAGAAATTACTACTGGTATAGCTAAAATCATCTTATCATCTATCCATCCCTTTAGAATAAAATATACAATCACAGGAAGTACTAATAATCTTATAAAAGTGACTAGATATAATTTTTTATTGATAAAACAATCTAGAGCTGAAGAATTAGCAAGTAAACTTCCAATGATAATCATTGATATTGGTGTAGTGATGTTTCCTAACATCTTAAGCGGGTCATTTATAAATTGAGGTAATCTAAGTCCTGTCACAAATAAAAAAAGTCCAATAACCACAGCTATTGTAGCAGGGCTTATAAGTGATTTCATTGAAAAACTTTTGTTTGTACTACCTTTAGATAGAAGGTAAATTCCTAAAGTAAAAGAAAACAAGTTAAATGGTAGATTGAATATAGCAGTATAGAATATCGCTTCATGGCCTAGAACAGCTTCAATTACAGGATAGCCCATAAAAGCAACATTTGAAAAAACAACTATATACTGATATATCCCCAAATCTTTTTTATTGTCGCATTTCAAAACGTATTTTAATAAAAATGCAATTATAATTGAGACCATATACATAATCAGAGATGTAAATAATAACAATAGTATTTTTTGTATCATTTTATTATCAAAGTTAATTTGCATGGAGCTAATTATCATTGATGGCAAAAAAACCGTCATTGTCAAGTTTGAAAGTTTAGATGTGCAGTGGTCATCTAATAAGTTGAATTTTCTGACAAAATATCCAACTAAAATAATTATAAATAAAACTGCCACTTGAATAAAAATATTGCTGAAGTTCATAAAATGTCCCCTCCCTATATATACATTATATACCAATTATATAATAAAATCTAATGATTATAAAATTTAAAATCTAATGTTACAATATAGTGACAAAAGGTAAAAATTCAATATTATAGCATTAATTATGGATTATAATGTATAATAATGTTTGAGAGATTATATTTTATAAAATGGGTAGGTAGCTAATAATGAAAAATACAAAATTTTCTATAAAAAAAATAAAAAATATATCTAGTGACCCGAAAGTGATACATACTAAAGGGGCTCTTCTTGAAAAGATGGGTAAGACAGAAAGTGCAATAGAATTATATAAGAGTGCAGCATTAGATAATTATGTAAAGTCTCAATATACTTTGGGAAATATATATGAAAGTAAAAAACAATTTAAAGAAGCCGAAAAATGGTACTCAATGGCATATAAAAATGGAAGTGAGGATGCCGCTTTTGATTTAGGTAATATGTATTATAGATTGGATGGTTATGAGTATGCCATATATTGGTATGAAAAGATAGCAACTTTAGGATATTTACCAGCACAAAATAATTTGGGTGTATGCCATTTTAAAATGAAGGATTTTATAAGAAGTGAAAAATGGTTAAAAGCAGCAGCAGACAATAACTTAGGGAAAGCTTGTTTTAATCTAGGAGTATTATATACTTTTTTGGAGAAGGATGATGAAGCATATGAGTATTATAAAAAAGGTTCTGTACTTTTAGATGATGATGCAAAATATAATTTAGCAATATTAAATGGAAAAAAGAAAGATAACAAATCGACAGTGAGTCTATATAAACAATTGTATAAATCAGGTCATATGAAAGGTTGCTTTAACTTAGGTATGATTATGGAAATAAATGATAATTTAGAAGAAGCAGAAAGGTACTATAAAAAAAGTGCAGATAGAGAAGATGTAAAATCTGAATACAGACTTGCATATGTATACGATAGAAAAGAAGAACTAGGAGATGCAATTTATTATTATGAGAAAGCAATAGAAAAAAATCATACACTTTCTAAATATAGACTTGCTAATTTATATAATAGGGAAAATGATATAGAAAAAGCAAAAATTTATTACAAAATGGCTGCAGAAGATGATATAACAGAGGCAAAAAATAATCTGGCAGGTATATATTTTGAAGAAAAAGATTATGAAAATGCTATTAAATATTATGAAGATGCTATAGCTGTTGGATGTAAAAGTTCACTTGAGAATCTTGGAGATTTATATTATCAAAATCAAGATATAGAAAAAGCAATTTCGTACTATTCAAGGATTCCTAATAATGCATCTTGTCAAATCAAATTAGGAAATATCTATGAGGATTTAAATAATATCGAAGAAGCTATAATTTGGTATAAGAAAGCATCTGAAAATGGAGATACTAGGTCTAGTTATAGATTGGGATGTATATATGAAAATCTAGGAAATACAAAAAATGCTAGAAAATATTTTGAGATGGCAAGTAGTAAAAGTCATATGAATGCTCGTATACACTTAGGTAGAATTTACTTTAGAGAAGGAAAATTAGAAGAAGCTAAGATGATGTTTGATACACCTGCTAATGAAAATAATGTGTATGCTCAACATATGGTAGGATTAATTTATGATATGTTCTATAAAGACTATGTAAATTCTAAGTTTTGGTATGAAAAGTCTAGAGCACAAGGTTGTGTTGAATCAATCTATAATTTAGGACAAATTTATTTGAAATTAAATGATGATGTAGAAGCTGAGAAATATTATAAAGAAGGTATTAAATATGGAAGTAAGAAGTGTGAGTATATGCTTGCAGGCCTTTATTACAAAAAAAGTTTAGATATGTATACTTCTTTAGCTAATGAAGGATATGATAATTGTGAAGAGATAGTAGAAGATTTCCCTAATTTAAATATAAACTTTGATGAAGTATTAATTCCTCCATTTAAACTACAAGAGGAAGTAATTGACGAAGAAGAGTATGTGCCAATTTATATATTAAATATAAAAGAGAGTTTAGATTCTATGTTAGAAGGTCTTGAAACTGAAATGGTTATAGATGAAGAACACGATAACTAAAAAACGTTATAAGAGTCTATAGATTTAAATATATAAAAGCCATTAGAATAAATGAAATCAATTAATTCTAATGGCTTTTTTAATAAATCTTTTATAAGAGCTTATTTCTTGACATGAAAAATGTAATCACTATACATATTATAGAGGTAATAAGCAGAATTATCCAAAATCCATTTGGATTATTGGAAAATGGCATATTGATAACATTCATACCAAAGAATCCTGATATTATTGTAGGTATTGAGAAAATTAGTGTAACTACTGTTAAAATTTGCATAACATTATTTTGATTATTACTTATAATTGCACTGAAAGCATCCATAATTCTACTCAATATATCTCCGTATATTTTAGCCATATCAAGAGCCTGTCTATTTTCGACTATAACATCTTCTAATAGGTCTTCATCGTCTGGGTATTTCTTTATACCAGCAGTTCTAACCATTTTGTTTAAAACCAGTTCATTAGATTTTAATGAAGTAGAGAAGTATACCAAAGACTTTTCTAATTCCAATAATTGAACTAATTCTCTATTTTTCATTGATTTGTAAATTTCTCGCTCTATTATGATTGTCATCTTATTTATTTTTCTTAAGTAATGCAAATAATAAGCTGCATTTTTATGAAGAATTTGAAGTAAAAAGCGAGTTTTTTTAAATGTAAAAAAATCTTTAATATGACCAACTATAAAGTCGTTTAAAATCTTAGTCTGTGCATTACAAACGGTTATAATAGCTTCTTTAGTTATTATAATACCTAGGGGTATTGTAGTATAATGAGAAGAATTAGAGTCACTTTCGTCTACTGGTATATCTATAAGTATAAGAGTATGATTGTCTTCAACATCTATTCTTGAGCGTTCTTCTTCATCTAGTGCAGATTCTATGTTTTCTACATCTATATTCAATAAATTAGAAATTTCGTTGATTTCGCTATGATTAGGTTCAACAAGATTTATCCAACAGCCATCTTCAAAAAAACTAAGTTTCTCTAATTTTGAATCTATAGTTTTGTAATATCTTATCATGGCAACACATCCTTTATTCAGTTTTATATAAATCTCATCATTTAATAGTATCTATTAATTAGCTAATTTATATAACTGAATATATGTATTAGTTTTGATTTTAGATATTATTAAGTGATGAGATTGTAAAAAATTCTCTCCGCAACGGACTAGTATCCATTGCCCATCACTCTCCTTATTTATTATTTTATATACCTATATACTAAATTCGTATTTTAAGCACTCTTTAATATAATACCTTTTCCAGGTATATAAATCAAGTTTTGATTTGATTAAATAATATTTTTACCACAATTTACATGTTAAATACAACAGTTATATTTAACTTAAATAAAGAATATATATATTCTGAGTGAAAATATTAAATATATTAAAAAAATAAGTGTGTGTTTATATATTTACTTATTTACAATAATATATTTAAAATAAGGTATTTTATTTTCAAAAGTAAATTTTATTTATAATTTGTAACGAAAATAAGAGTACCATAAATATAAGAGAATGAGAGGTTATTGAGATATGAGTGAATTTAAAGAAATTGTAGCAGAAGATATTAAAAATAATCCATTTGGATTGATAGGGAAAGACTGGACACTTATAACAGCAGAAAAAGAGGGCAAAGTAAATACCATGACTGCTAGTTGGGGAGGTCTTGGAGTTATGTGGGGAAAAGATGTTGCCTTTGTAGTAATAAGACCACAACGTTATACTAAGGAGTTTATAGATAATACAGATAAATTTTCTCTTACTTTTTTTGATGAAGATTTCCGTAAAGAGCTTTCATATTGTGGTAAAGTATCTGGTAGAGAAGAGGATAAGATATCACAAATTGGATTTAATATAGAACACTTAAATGAGACACCTTATTTTAAAGAAGCAAAGATGGCTATTATATGTAAAAAGATGTATAGTCAGAAAATAGAGCCTCAATGTTTTATTGCTGAAGGTATAGATGGAAGATGGTATCCACAAAAGGATTACCACACTTTATATATAGCTGAAATAACTAATGTTCTTGTAAAAGAAGATTAAATGTAAGACTACTATTAAATTGAGTTGAATAGGAGATTTGCAAAAATATATTGATATATAAAAACATATAAAAAAGCTAAGGAAGTAAATATGTTAACAAAGATTAATCGATAACATATATAAATTCCTTAGCTTTATAAAATTTCAAATTATAACTCTTTAAATTACAACTCAGAAATCAATTCATTGATAACATCTTCAACACTACTTAACTTGTCAATCTTATATGCATCATTTCCACAAAATAAAAGTGAATTTTCAACATCTCCTTTAACTGCATTGATTAAAGCTTGAGAAATACAGTAAGGAGTTTCTTTTGGATTGCAAGGAATCAAGCAATTGTAACATTTTGTTATTTCTGGACGAGTTATTTTAACTTCTTCTATAAATTTATTTCTTATAGCACGTCCAGGAAGACCTACAGGGCTTTTAACTATATGAACATCGTCTTCACTAGCATTTATGTATGCCATTTTAAAGTTCTCATGTGCATCACATTCATAAGTAGCAACAAATCTTGTACCAACTTGTACACCACTTGCTCCCATGTCTATATATTTTTTAACATCGCTACTTGATGTTATACCACCAGCAGCAACAACTGGAATGTTTCTGCCAAATTTTTCTCCATAAGTATTTGCAACCTTTAAGATTTCAACAAATTCCTTATCATAGTCTATAGAATCTATGTTATCAAGTTCCTCATTAGAGTATCCAAGGTGACCACCAGCTTTTGGACCTTCAACAACTATTAAGTCAGCCGTAGTTTTTTCTTTTCTATCCCACATCTTTAAAATTACATTAGCAGCTTTTGCAGTTGAAACGATAGGAGCTATTTTTACATTACTTCCTTTTACCAATGATGGTAACTTATTAGGTAATCCAGCTCCAGATATTATAAGGTCTACGCCAGCTTTAACAGCTTCCTTTACGTATGTTTCATATTCTTTCATAGCTACCATGAAATTAATACCAATAATACCACCATTTGAAATTTCTTTAGCTTTAGAAATATGTTTTTTTATAGCTCTTAAATTTGCATTTATAGTGTTAGTTTCAAAATCTTCCTCATCATATCCAATTTGAACCCCAGAAATTACACCAACACCACCAAGCTTAGCAACTGCACCAGCCAATGATGATCTAGATATACCAACGCCCATTCCACCTTGAATTATAGGAACTTTTGCAACTAAATCTCTAATTATTAACTCTTTTATGATAATCCCTCCTTAATGTAAACATGTTTAAAGAACTAGATTATAATACTTAATATTATTACCTAGTCCTAATTATTATACTACAAATTATAATAAAAGAGTAGTTATATTTTATAGATGAGATGATAATTATATAATATTTAAAACAGCTCCATTAGAATCACAACATAACTCTTTTATTTGCCAATCAGATTTTAATTTTGATAGGTAGTCTTTCATATTATCTACAAAATTATCATCATTTTCTTTTATTAAAGACATTATAGTAGGCCCAGCTCCACTTAAAAAGACTCCAATACTATTTAATTGCTCAGATTTTTTAACAATATCACTGTAGTTTTCAATTAGAGTTCCTCTATAATCTTGATGTAATTTATCCTGACAAGCCACTTTAAGAAGGTCAAAGTTTTTGTTTAGTAGAGCTGATACAAGTAATGCAACCCTACTGACATTAAATACACCATCAGAATAAGGTATTTCTTTTGGTAAAACACCTCTAGCTTTTTCAGTTGATAACTTAAAATTAGGTATCATTGCACAAAATTTAAGTTCGTTAGGAATTTCTATAATATCATAGTGTATGTTATCATTATCAGTCACAGAGACAATCATATTTCCTAAAATAGCAGGGGCAACATTATCTGGATGCCCTTCTATTTCTGATGCTATATTTAACAACTGGCATTTATCCAAATTAGCATTTGATAGAGCATTTGCAGCTATAACACCAGCTACTATGCAAGATGCACTACTACCAAGACCTCTACATATAGGGACTTCACTTTGAATTTTTATTTTGATGCCAGTAGGTATTTTGTCTGGCTTAACTCTATCAAAAAAGTACTTCATAGATGTATAAACCAAATTATTTTCGTTTTTATAGGCATCTTCACAGCCTTCTATTTCAAGACCCTTTTCAATTTCTTCAATATAAAATTTATTATATATATTTAATGCAATTCCAAGACAATCAAACCCTGGACCTATATTAGCACTTGTTGCAGGTACTATAATCTCTAACATAATAATCACCTATACTTTCAAAAATTTTTTTATAGCTAGTTTTAATTCATCTTTTTCACAAATATCTTTATGTAGTATTTCTGCATCCTTAAGATTTTTAATAGGTTTTGGTATATCTGTTTTAGAAATACTTGATAATCTATCAATTATAGCGAAGTCATCAAGGTTCTCAAAATCACAATCTATAGATTTTAGAACATCCTCAGAAAACTTGAATGGACTTGCAGTACTTACAATAACAGTTTTTGTGTTATCAGAAGTTTCTTTTTTGTACTTTTCATAACAATTGTATGCAACAGCAGTATGAGTATCTATCAAATAGTTATAATTTTTAAATACATTATTTATTGTTTCTTTAACTTCTTTTTCATTTGAATATTCTCCATAAAATGAAGATAAATTTTTTTCCATATCTTCATTTATTTTGTAGACTCCATTATCATTAAGGTCAGATAATAGTTTATTTACGATAGCAGTGTTTCTATTTGATATCTCAAACAACAATCTTTCTAAGTTACTAGATATTAATATATCCATAGAAGGAGAAGACGTTAATTTTAATGTTCTATTTTTATCATAAATACCAGTTTTAAAGAAATCATAAAGAACATTATTATCGTTTGATGCACATATCAATTTGTTTATTGGAAGTCCCATTTGTTTAGCATAATATCCAGCTAAAATATTACCAAAATTACCAGTTGGTACAACAAAATTTATTTTATCATTTAACTTTATCTCACCCTTATCAACTAATTTCATATATGAATAAAAATAATATGCAACTTGTGGAAGAAGTCTTCCTATATTAATTGAATTAGCAGAAGATAGTATATAATTATTATCTAATAATTTTTGATTAAATTCTTTATCAGAGAAAATTTTCTTTACACCAGATTGTGCATCATCAAAATTTCCTTTTATACCAACTACATATGTATTTTTTCCTGTCTGAGTCTTCATTTGAAGCTTTTGTACTGCACTTACACCATCTTCTGGGAAGAATACAATTATCTTTATTTTATCAATATCTTTAAATCCCTCAAGTGCAGCCTTTCCTGTATCTCCAGATGTAGCAGTAAGAATCACGACATCTTTCTCTAAATTATCTTTCTTAATAGATGTTTTAAGAAGATGAGGCATTATAGTAAGTGCCATATCCTTAAATGCTAAAGTTGGTCCATGATATAATTCCAAGAAATAAGTATCATTTATTTTATTTAATGGAGCTATACTAGTGCAATCAAACTTTTCGTCATATGCATTTTCTATACAGTCTTTAATCTCATCTTCAGTAAAATCACATAAAAATTTACTAAGCACAAAGAATGCTATCTGAGAATACGTTAAATTCATTAAATCTATAAGTTCATTTTCAACATTTGGAAATTTACTTGGGACATAAAGACCACCATCATTTGATATTCCCTTTATTATTGCTTGTGATGCAGTTACTTTTTCTTCGGTGCCTCTTGTACTTGAATAATACATTCTATAATCCTCCATATATTTTAGATTTTTAATTAGCTAATTAAGTTAAGTACAGAATATTTTAAAAACTGAATTTAGGTAATAAAAAAAGACCCTCATCCCTAAAAAAGGGACGAGAATCTGTTTCCCGCGGTTCCACCCAAATTGATTTAAAAAAATCCACTTGATACTTTAACGTAAGTAATAAAAACGTCTATTCCTACTAAAATCATTAAGATAACTTCAGATAGAAGCTCATAGGTAGTTTTCAATCTTTCTAATTAGGGAAACATTTCAGCTAATAGTTTCCTTCTCTGGTAACCGATTCAGATTTACTCTTCCTAATCAAAGCCTTTCAATATTCTTAATATTATTAATTATTCTAGATTATAAAACAGACAAAGTCAAGTATTAATATAAAAATTTGGGAAAAATATTTTTTAAATTGTAAAAAAATTGTAATCAAATTGGGTCATAGAAAAATATTTTTTTAACTGTTTTTAAAATCTTAGGATTTTGTGTTTTCATAGGAATGAAGCTGTTTTTAATATAACTAATCAAGAGGGAACAGTTACATCTCTGTAATATTACAGTTTTATACTACACTATATTACAAAAAAAGTTTACAAAACTTTAATTTGAAAAATGTAATTATATGGTATATGATATAAATATAAGTAAATAATGTTAATATTTAAACTATTAATAACAATTGACTTAATAAAAGTATATAATTAGGAATATTTAATTTGAAGAAATTGTTAATATAAAATTACAGCTATATTCAAATTAAATTCACAAGTATTTCACATAATAATAGTATACTGTAAACAAAAGGAGGTATTAAATATGGGAATAGTACTTATAACAGCAGCATTAGTTTTGGTTATGTATGGACTTTCAATTCTATCATATATATCAGAAAACAATATATTAGAAGACACTGTAAATGATAACCAATAAGGTTTTAAATTATATAAATGAGTAGGAACTGTAAATAAAAATTACTTTTATTTGCAGTTTTTTTACATATATGTAAAATAAAGTTAACTAATAAAAAACAATCCTTATATCGAAATAAAGGTTAATTAAACTTTTTATACATTAATAAAAAATAATGTTTTGTTTATAGTATATATGGATAATAATAGTAAAGTATAAGAATAATGAGAATAATATATAAGAAATAATAATATAAAGAGAGGTAAAATGTTATGGTAGATATTATTGTAATTGGTGCTGGACCAGCAGGTTTAACTTCAGCAATTTATGCTATGAGAGCAGGATTAAGTGTCACAGTATTTGAAAAAAGTATTTATGGAGGTCAAGTTGCAAGTACATCTGAAGTAGAAAATTATCCAGCAGTTCAAAAGATTTCTGGGGTAGAATTTTCTAATAATATATATAATCAAGCTATCGCTCAAGGTGTTGATATTCAGTTTGATGAGGTTGAAGAGATAAATCTTGAAGGAAAGATAAAGGTTGTAAAGACATCTTCAGGTGAGCATAAAGCAAAGGCTGTTATTCTTGCAAATGGAGTTGAAAGACGTAAATTAGGTTGTGAGGGAGAAGAAAAATTTACAGGTAGAGGAGTATCTTATTGTGCTACGTGCGATGGAGCATTTTTTAAAGATAAAGAAGTAGCCATAGTAGGTGGAGGAAATACTGCTTTAGAAGATGCTTTATTTTTGGCTAACAACTGTACAAAGGTGTACTTAATTCATAGAAGAGACAGTTTTAGAGGTGAAGAAGTATTAGAAAAATCTGTAAAGGCAAGAAAAAATATTGAGATACTTTATAATCATGGTGTAGAAAAAATAGAAGGTGAAAAGACTGTATCAAATATAGAAGTAAAGAATTTAAAGACTGAAGAGAAAAGAACAATAGATGTTAGTGGTATTTTTATTGCTATAGGTCTTAAACCTAATAATAAAATGTTTGAAAATGTTCTTGACTTGGATGAAGGTGGATATATAATTTCAGATGAATCTTGTACAACATCAGTAGAAGGTGTATATGTAGCAGGAGATAGTAGAACTAAATTTTTACGCCAGATAATAACAGCAGCGTCAGATGGAGCAATTGCGGCCGTTCAAGCTGCTAATTATATAAATATTGAATAATATAAATTTTAAATAAAAATAGCCATATATACTGAAAGATATCTTTTAGTATGTATGGCTATTTTATTAACTAGAGATAAATATATATTATTTACCTTGTCTAGATTTATTATATCTTAATCTATCATGTTCATTTAAGAATCTTTTTCTAAGTCTTATAGAATCAGGTGTGATTTCAACTAATTCGTCATCTTCTATAAATTCTAGAGCTTCTTCAAGAGTAAATATTCTAGGTGGAGATAGTTTTATAGCATCATCTGAACCAGAAGCACGTACATTACTCATTTTTTTATTTTTACAAGGATTGACTACCATGTCGTCTTTTCTAGAATTCATACCGATTATCATACCTTCATAAACTTCTACACCAGGGTCTACGAACATTACAGCTCTATCACTTAAAGCATTAAGAGAATAACCCATAGTAACACCAGGTCCTTGTGCTATTAAAACACCATTTCCTCTTGAAGGTATCTCTCCTTTGAATTCTTCAAACTTTTCAAATGAACGAACTAGAGTACCTTCTCCACGAGTAGCATTTATAAATTCACTTCTATATCCTAAAAGACCACGAGTAGGTGCTAAGAATTCTATTTTTACATAGTCTCCTTCTATTGACATAGATTCCATCATACCTTTTCTTAAGTTCAATTCGTTTATAATAGTACCAGAATAAACTTCAGGACAGTTTACAACAACTCTTTCTACTGGTTCCATTAATTTTCCATCTTCTTTATGCATTAAAACTTCAGGTTTAGAAACACCAATTTCATAACCTTCACGTCTCATATTTTCAAGTAGTATAGATAAGTGAAGTTCTCCACGTCCAGAAACTTTATATCCATCAGTAGTTTCAAGAGGTTCAACTTTAAGCCCAACATTCACTTCAAGTTCTTTTTCAAGTCTATCTTTTAAATGTCTAGTTGTAACAAACTTTCCACTTTTTCCAACAAATGGAGAGTCATTTACTAAGAAGTTCATTGAAAGAGTAGGTTCTTCTATTCTTATCATTTCCATAGGTAGTGGATTATCTAAATCACATAGAGTTTCTCCTATAGATATATCTGGTATACCAGCTATAACAACTATTTCTCCACTAGTAGCTTCATCAACTTCAACTTGTTTTAAACCTTCATACACAGAAAGTTTTGATACTTTTCCTTTAGATACAACAGAATCTTCTCTACATATAGCAACTTGTGTATTGCTTTTAAGAGTACCTTTGTAAATTCTACCTATACCAAGTCTACCTACATAATCATCATATGCAAGGGCTGATATTTGGAACTGTAAAGGTTCATTGTCATAATCAGGATAAGCTTCAACATGATTTACAATAGTTTTAAATAGAGGAGAAAGGTCTTCACTATCATCATCCATTTCAAGTTTAGCTATACCTTGCTTAGCTATACCATATATTATAGGGAATTCACATTGTTCATCTGTTGCATTTAAGTCTACAAATAAATCGAAAACTTCATTAACTACTTCTTCCGCTCTTTGGTCTTTTTTATCAATCTTGTTTATAAATAATATTGGTTTTAAACCGAACTCTAAAGATTTTTGTAAAACGAATCTAGTTTGAGGCATTGGGCCTTCACTAGCATCAACTAATAAAATAACTGTGTCAACAGTTTTCATAACACGCTCAACTTCAGAAGAAAAGTCGCTATGTCCTGGAGTATCAACTATATTTATTTTATAATCTTCATAGTTTATTGCACAGTTTTTTGAATATATAGTTATGCCTCTTTCTTTTTCAAGGTCGTTACTGTCCATAACGCAGTCTTTGACTACTTCGTTCTTTCTAAAAACACCACCTTGAGAAAGGAACGCATCAACCAATGTTGACTTTCCAGCATCAACGTGGGCTATAACTGCGATATTTATAATTTTATGTTTTTGTGACATCTTTGTTGCTCCCTTCGATTAAAATAACTTACTAATTATATCACAATATATTATTAGGTACAAGGAGAAATAGATTAAAATGTATTAATATAGCTCAAATTGAACAAAAATGCTAGTTTTGTATATAAAAATTTATTTTGTTTAAAAAATTTTTATATACAAATAATAGATTTATAAATGAAAATATTAATAAAAAGCAAAGGATGATATATGTTGGAAGTAACAAAAATAATAATTAAGTATTTTGCTAGCGAAAGTGATACTTTCTTAAAAGAAGAGATTTGTAATTTTGATGAGCTATTAGAATGGTCTCATAAATTTATTGAAGGTAAAAAGACAGAAGATGTTTTATATATAAAGTCTAAAGAAAACTACAAAGTAAATGTAATTAAATCTTTGGAAATTAAAGAATTGGAAATAATAAGAAAACAACAGATACCACCATACATGTAATAATAATATATAAAATGTCTATATAATGTTGATAATATGATAAAAATGGAATTTATGGAAATAATTTATAACAAAAAAGATTTTTATAAAATTTATATTTGGGTATAAAACTATTAATTAGACATTAATTAGGAGGAACTTAAATATGATAAGAGTATGTCCAAACTGTTCAAATGTGGATGTAAATAAGTTAAAAACTTTAGTTGGAGAAGAAAATGTGAAGACTGGTTGTATAGGTCAATGTAGAGCATTTAAAAAAGAAGCTGTCGGGATAATAGACAATGAGCTTGAAATAAAAGAAACAGAAGCAGAATTTTTCGAAGCATGTAAGGAATAAACTATAAATAGAATATAAATTATAAGAAATAGAGTATATAAATTGTACAAACATTAAACAATTTATATACTCTATTTTTATTTATATATTTAATTAGGAGTATACTTTTTTAGTAAATACAAATAAATATAACTAATAAATTTATTTATAAAAAATTATAAAAAAATATTGATTAAGCATACCTATAGGGGGTATAATAAAAATATAGATTTCTAAATAAATAATTTATCAAGATTACATATCAAAGTGCAAAATTATAAATTGATTGAAAACATGTTAAAAGAAAGGACGGATTTATTATGAGTTCAAATAAAGTAGTAGAAAGTTATAAAATCACAGGTATGACATGTGCAGCCTGTGCAAAGGCAGTAGAAAGAGTAACCAAGAAAATGGATGGAGTATATGACCAGAGTGTAAATATAGCTACTGAAAAACTTAAAATAGAATATGATAATTCTAAAGTTAGTTTTGATGATATAAAACAGGTTGTAGAAAAAGCTGGATATGGAATTGTAAAGGAAGAAAGTAATAAAAAAATTGATATGAAAATTGATGGAATGACATGTGCAGCTTGTGCAAAAGCAGTAGAGAGAGTAGTAAAGAAATTGGATGGAGTAGAGAACATTAGTGTAAATATAGCAACAGATAAAGCTAATATAGATTATAATCCATCAAAGGTAAAATTATCTCAAATAAAAGCAGCTATTGAAAAAGCTGGATATAAGCCAATAGAAGAGGTAAGAGATAAGGTTGATGTAGATGAAGATAAATTAAGAAAAGAAAAAGAAATGAAGTCTTTATTTGTTAAATTTATAGTTGCAATAGTATTTGCAGTTCCATTGTTTTATATAGCAATGGGACCTATGATAATAAGGCCTATAGGGCCATGGCCTTTGCCAGAGATTATAAACCCTATGACGAATACTTTGAATTATGCATTAATTCAGCTGATTTTAGTAATACCAGTAATGATAGCTGGATATAAATTTTATATAAATGGATTTAAAGCACTTTTTTCTTTAAGCCCTAATATGGATTCTTTAGTTGCAATTGGTACATTAGCAGCATTTTTGTATAGTTTATATACAACAATACAAATAGCAAATGGACAAATTCAAGGTATGCACCATCATCAGTTATATTATGAAAGTGCAGGAATAATAATAGCACTTATTTTACTTGGCAAATATTTAGAATCAAAATCAAAAGGAAAAACATCAGAAGCAATTAAAAAACTTATGGGATTACAACCAAAAACTGCAATAGTATTAGTGGATGGTAAAGAAGTAGAGACTCCTATAGAAGAAGTAGGAATTGGAGATATAATATTAGTAAAGCCAGGTACTAAGATACCAGTAGATGGTGTCGTAATAGAGGGATATACATCAGTTGATGAATCTATGCTTACAGGAGAAAGTATACCAGTAGAAAAGAATGTTGGAAGTAAAGTTACAGGAGCTAGTATAAATAAAAATGGAGTTATTAAGTTTAAGGCTGAAAAAATCGGTGGAGACACAGCTCTTGCTCAAATAATAAAATTAGTTGAAGATGCTCAAGGTACAAAGGCACCTATTGCCAAACTTGCAGATACTGTGTCTGGATATTTTGTACCAATAGTAATTGCAATAGCAGTAGTGGCATCATTATTGTGGTTTTTAGTAGGTGGAAAAGATATAGTCTTTGTACTTACTATCTTTATATCAGTGCTTGTAATTGCTTGTCCTTGTGCACTAGGATTAGCAACACCAACTGCTATAATGGTTGGGACTGGAAAAGGCGCAGAAAATGGTATATTGATAAAAGGTGGAGAAGCATTAGAATCTGCACATAAAGTAAATACAGTAATATTTGATAAAACAGGAACAATAACAGAAGGAAAACCAAAGGTAACAGATATTGTATTAAATAATGTAGAAGAAGAATATCTTATTAAGATTGCTTCAAGTGCAGAAAAAGGTTCAGAACATCCTCTTGGTGAAGCAATAGTAAGATATGGTGAAGAAGAGAATATAAAATTGGAAAAAGTTGACGACTTTAAAGCTATACCAGGTGCTGGTATACAAGTTATTATCAATAAAGAAAATATATTACTTGGAAATAAAAAACTTATGAATGATAATAATATTCTTCTTGAAGATTTAGAAGAAAAATCTAATGAGTTGGCAAGCCAAGGTAAAACACCTATGTATATAGCTGTAGATGGAAAGTTGGCAGGAATAATTGCAGTAGCAGATGTAGTTAAAGAAAGTAGTAAAAAAGCAATAGAAATCCTTCATGATATGGGAATAAAAGTTGCAATGGTAACTGGAGATAATGTAAAAACTGCAAATGCTATAGCAAGTCAAGTAGGTATAGATATGGTGTTAGCAGAAGTATTACCAGAAGATAAGTCTAAAGAAGTTGAAAAATTACAAAACCAAGGCAACTTTGTTGCAATGGTAGGAGATGGAATAAATGATGCTCCAGCCCTTGCAAAAGCAAATATAGGTATAGCAATAGGAAGTGGAACTGATGTAGCAATTGAGTCTGCAGATATAGTACTTATGAAGAGTGACTTGATGGATGTTCCAACAGCAATTAAACTTAGTCATGAGACTATAAAAAACATAAAACAAAACCTATTTTGGGCATTTGGATACAATACGATTGGTATACCTGTAGCAGCAGGATTATTGTATATATTTGGAGGACCTTTGTTAAATCCCATGATTGCAGCAGCGGCTATGAGTTTAAGTTCAGTTTCAGTTGTTTCAAATGCACTTAGACTTAAAAATTTCAAACCATATAAAAGAGATTAGATTAAAAAGTTAAATAAAATGTATAAAAAAGAGCTATCTTTAAATTAAAAGAATTAATTTACAAATTAAGATAGCTCCTTTTTCATGTAAAATTCACAACAATGATATAAAATATAAGTAATGTAGGAAATTTCAAATAAAATAGAAAGGATTGATAGAATGAACTCGTCAATACTTGTAATTGAAGATGATTCAAATATACAAGAATTAATATCAGAATTTTTAAGTGCAGAAGGTTATCAAGTTGATACAGCCAATGATGGGTTGGAAGGTATACAAAAGTTTAAACAAGGAAGTTATGATTTAGTTATATTAGATATAATGATGCCAAATCTAGATGGTTATGGGGTCTGTAAAATGATAAGAAAATCATCAAGTGTTCCAATTATATTTTTGACTGCTTTGAATGATGAAGGGGACCAACTTAAAGGCTTTGACCTAGAATGTGATGACTATATAACAAAGCCATTTTCATTTAATCTTCTTATAAAAAGAGTAGAAGCTATTTTGAGAAGAAGTAACAAAACTATAAATGATAAATTTATAGTTTTTGAAAAATTAAAGTTAGATTTAAACACATATATAGCTGAGATAGATGGAGAACCTATAGAGCTTACACTAAAAGAGTTTAATATATTGAAAGCTCTAATAGAAAAGTATCCACAGGTTATAACTAGAGAAGGTCTTTTAGATAGTATATGGGGTTATGACTATTATGGAGATACTAGGATTGTAGATGCACATATAAAAAATATAAGAAAAAAAATATCATTACCATATATTAAAACTGTAAAAGGGATAGGATATACACTTGAGAAGGATATTTGATAAGTGGGAAAAGTTAAGCATAAAGTATAAGTTATTTTCTATAACGACATCATTATTAATAGCATTAGCTTTAATAATATATTTAATTTTATATTTTTTATTGCCATCATATTATCATGAGTATAAAATTGAGTCTCTTCAAGAAAGTTTAAAGTCTTTAGTAGATAGTTCGATTCATTTTGATACGTATACTCTAGAAGAAAGACTTTATTATATGGCTAAAGACCAAAATCTTGCTATTTTATTAAAAGATAGTCAAGGAAAAATCGTATATGGTAAAAATGAAGTAGTTATTTTAAGATACAGTAAGTACATGATTAATAGCATTGAGGATGAATATAGAACATCTATACCTATATATACTAAAGATGCAAAAGATGGGCCATATACTTTGGAACTCGTTATGCCATTACAGCCAATTGATGAAGCAAACGAAGTTATAAGAAAGTTAATGCCATACATCATATCAATAGCGATATTAATAGCAATTATTGGAGCCTATATATATTCGATTGTAATAACAAAACCTCTGATAAATATAATAGAGAGTGAGAGAGAACAAGAATATAGGAGAAAGGATTTTGTCGCCACAATATCACATGAACTAAAAACTCCAATAACCATAATAAGTGGTCAAATTGAAGGGATGATTTATAGTGTAGGTAAGTATAAAGATAGGGATACTTATCTGAAAAAATCATATGAATGTACACAAGAATTAAAAGATTTAGTAAATGAAATGATAGAAGTTTCAAAATCAGAGATACTTGAAAAAGATTTGAAGCTTGTATCAATAAATATAAGCGAACTTTTAAATAGATTGGTAAAAAGACAAGTATTTTTAATAGAAGAAAAACATATGAAAACTATTTTAAAAATAGAGGAAAATCTAGAAGTAAAAGCAGACCAAGAAAGAATAACTAAGGCAATTAATAATATAATAAATAATGCCATAAAATATTCTCCTGAAGGTTCAGAGCTTATAATTAGACTTTATGATAAAAATAAACGTATAAATAAAAAGACTTCTAATCAAAGGGTAATTTTAGAAATTGAAAATACTGGTGTAACTATAGAGAAACGTTATTTAGAAGAAATATTTAATCCGTTTTATAGAATAGAAAAATCTCGTTCACGAAAAACTGGAGGAAGTGGACTTGGACTTTATATAGTCAGTCAAATTTTTAAAAGTCATGGATTTGATTATAGTATAAAAAATAAAGAAAACTCTGTAGTATTTACAGTCGAATTTAAAAATTGATTTGTTTGAATAAATAATATAGAAGTTTCAATAATAGTTCATTCTAAAATCATAAAAAATTCATACTAAAAATGTATTATATAAATATAAATAAAAAAAGTTTTAAACCATAGAATACACCAAACTATAATGATGAGATTTTATTACATCCTCCATATAAGTCATCATTATAGTAATCCCAACAATTAAGTTATTGTGAATTTAGAAAATAACATCGAGCATATAGTTTATGTTTGATGTTATTTTTATTTTGAAACAAGAAATATTTAATCTATCGAAATTTATATATTTAAGCACTATTAAATTACATTTAATGACTTAAAAATTATAAGTGATATTGCAAATAAATATATGTACTTTGGGAAAAATAAATATAGAAAATATTATATTTACAGAGGAGGTAGTTTTGATGGATAGATTAAAAAGAGACATGAAAAATATGAAAGAAGATATAAAAGACGGTGTTAAAAAGACAGCTTATGTAATGAAGAATACTGCTGAGGATTTAAAAGATGATGCACAAGGTGCTATGGTAAACTTAGAAATGAAAAAAGACGAAATGATGGAAAGATACGAGCAAAAAAAATTTGCTAAAGAAATAGAAAAGCAAATGAAAGATGAAATGAAATAAGATTTATATATAGTGTATAATAGTATTAAATTGTTTGTTAAAGAAATAGACTTTCTAAAAATAACTGTATTAGATTTAGAAAGTCTATTTCAAATTAGTTTTAACTACTAAATTCAATTGTAAAATAATTATTAGAAAATTAGGTTTTTTAAGCTTCTTTATAAAATAATAATTTATATTTATAAGTAAATCTATAAAGTGTGTAATTGAGTTTATAAAACATTTACATTAAATTCGGATAAAGTGTTTACTATATCAGGAGTAGGAGATTTTTCTGTAATTATAGAACTAATATCTTCTAAGTGAGCAAATTTAAAGTTTCCATCAAATTTAAATTTTTTATCTTCCATAACTATAAATACTTTCTTACTTGAATTTATTATAGCTTTTTTTGTAAGCCCATCTTCAATTTCAAAAGTTGTAAGTGAAGAGTTAAATACATCCACACCACAACTACCCATAAAGGTCTTGTCAAATTTATATTTTGATATAAAGTCTATAGTTGGAGTGCCAACAAATCCATCAAGACTAAGATTTAATAAACCTCCAGTAGAGATTATATTTAAATTATTTGGTCTTGAAGTAACTACATTTAGTATGTCCAACATATTTGTCACTAGTGTCACCTTTTTATTACTTTCAGCTAGAAGTTTTGCCAGTAAAATATTAATTGTAGAGATGTCTAAAAATATAGTTTCTCTATCTGTAATTAGATTAAATGCTTTCTCTGCTATTATTTTCTTTGTTGGAATGTTGATTTCTTTTCTATCTTTTGTATCTTGGTTTTCTAAGGTTTCTCTGGCTAATACAGCTCCACCATAAATTCTTCGTATTGAAGAGATTTTTTCTATATTTTTTAAGTCTTTTCTTATACAATCTTCTGTAACGTTAAATTTAGAACTGAGTTCTTTTACAGTAACTCTACCTTCTTTTTTTAGGATATTTAATATAGCTTGAATCCTTTCTTCTGCAAACATTTTTTACCTCTTTTCCTAATGTAGTATTATAGTAAATATTATAAGATAAAATACCATATATCAACTATTTTAACATGGAATACAAAATTAATTTAATATAAAAAGTATATTTTTGATAATTATATATTTAGAATTTAATAAATAAAGAGATTATAAAATTAAAAAGAAAAGCAAAACAATAATAAAAAAGAAAAAACAATAACAAAATTATTGAAAATAATACCAAATCAATATATAATAAGAATAAATAAAAACTAAAGGGGGATATTTTAATGCAACTAATCTTAGATACAGGTAATGTAGAGGAGATTAAGGAATTATGTACTTGTTTACCAATAGATGGTGTAACTACAAATCCAAGTATTGTCTCAAAAGAAAAAAAGAATTTTAAGCAACTCATAAATGAGATTGGTGAAATTATAGGTGAGGATATGCCTATACATGCTCAAGTGTTAAGTAAAAAGTATGAAGAAATATTAGAAGAGGCATTATATATAAGTAGTTTGAGAAAAAACATATATGTAAAAATACCTGTAACACAAGATGGTTTAAGAGCTATAAAAGACCTTCATAAAAAAGGGATAAAAATAACTGCTACTGCAATATTTACAGCACATCAAGGTTTTTTGGCTGCAAAAGCTGGAGCAAACTATATTGCGCCTTATGTAAATAGACTTGATAATATATCTGGCGATGGAGTATCTATGGTTTCAGAGCTTATAAAAATAATAGATACATATAAAATGGACACAAAAGTACTTGCTGCAAGTTTTAAAAATGCACAACAAGTTATAGAATTAATGCAAAATGGAGTACATAGTGTTACAGTACCATACGATATTTGTAAGGCTATGATGAATCATCCATTGACAGACTGGAGTGTAGATAAGTTTATAGAAGATTGGGAGAATACTTTTGGAAAAGGTAGTAAAACAAATAATATCTAGCATTATAATTAAAAAGTGGTTTTATGCCTAATTATGTAAGTAGACTTGTATTAAAAGGTGAAAATATGAATTATTTTTAATAATTTAAGCTATTATTTTAAGTTAATTCATATTTTCATCTTTTTAGATTTCTAAACCTATGAATCTCCACCAGGGGAATGTCACACATATTATTATAAAATAAGTTAAAGGAATTAAAGTTAAACCATACTTAAAAATAACCTTGCTATTATACAGATTTTCACCGTGTCCAACCATTATTGTTGCATGATGGAATGGTAGTATGTACTGTATACTTACTATGATATAGACAAATAGGCATAATGTAATGCTATTTTCTTTTAGTATGTGCAAACTTCCAAGCAATGGTATTACCACAGATGATGTAGTAACAGCACTTCCAAGACATATATTCAATACTATTGTTAGAGTTATTAAAAATAAGATTGAAATAATTTCTGAAGAGTGTGGTATAAACTTTATCAAATAATTTCCCATTATATCTACAACTCCAGAGTACTTTAATACTCCTCCAATTGAAAATGCCGCTACGAAAAAAATAAGGACTTTCCAGTTTATTTCTTTTAAAGTATTGAATCCAATTATTTTTCTTAATAATAAAAGAAGTACACAAATTGACATTATGATTAGAGTGTTTATGTTATGTATAAACTGGGTCAAAAACATAAAAAACATTATTCCTAGGCATAAAAAAGTGTATTTTTGTTCCTTATTCAATAAATTAAACTCCATTTTAAAATTAGAATATGAAAATTGAAATTTATTAGAATCAAGATTTTTGTTAGAAATAAATTCTATTGAAGCTAATTCTTTTTTAAAAATAAAAATAAATAAAAAATAAGTTACAAGACAAGTAATTATAGTTGGAACAGACATATAAAAAGCCCATTGACCCCAATTTATATTACAGTTTCCAAGTTCTAATACAACGTAGTTTAAAAGGGTATCTCCATTTATAAAAAACATAGATGTAAAGGTAGATGCTGTAAATATGCTAAATAAAAGTATAGATTTTGAATCTTCAGTTATTTTTTGTTCTTTTAAAAACTCTTTGTAAAAAGCTGATACCAAAATGACCCTTGGGAATGGTTGTGGAATAAAAAATATTAACAAGATACCTAAAATATATGATAAAAGAATCATTTTTTTAGGAGTGTTAACAATATTTAAAATTAATTTTTCAGAAATAATCCTTGCAACACCTGTCTTTGTAACTGCATTAGTAATTATGTAGGCAAGGACTATTATATAAAAATTTTCTGTAAATAAAAATTGTAAAATTACATTTAAGGGTGCAATGTTAAAAATAAATGCTAGAATTACGAAAAATAATGCAACTACAGTTTTTTCAACAGAGTCTATAGCCCAAATTAAGATGGTCAAAAAAGATAAGCATATAGAAAATTTTATATTAAAACTGTAATTAAGAGAAAGGTACAGAATTATTGTAGCTATAATAGTCATATAAAATTTTTTTGGCTTAAGAATAATACCCATTTTTATATTCACCTCCATAATTTATTATATCATAATGGAGGTAAATACATTTTATCAAAAGATTATTCATTGATTATATGATTTACAATAACTTTAATTTTTTGATACCCTTTATGGCATATAGTTAAATTCTTCACTTTGTTTTTTTAAAATAAAAAATTTATCAATTCATTATAATATAATCTTAGAGTAAGCTTTATATTTCAACTATAAATAAATTGTATTAAAATATCATATATTTTTCGAAAATGTAAAGAATATAATTATAATCGGGATAAGAGAAATTAATACTTAATATAATCGAATATTAATACAAAATCAGTATAATATATACGTATATATTGACAAAATTAATTATATAAATTAAAATAATATTCGTAAAGAAAAAATAATGTTTTGGATTGTATAACATATAATTTTGACAATATGGGTCATAAGTTTCTACCGGAATACCGTAAATATTCTGACTATGTATACTATTATTTAGTTAATTAAATATTTAATTAACTGAATTATGAAGGATACGGCTCAGCTTATCAATTACTGTGTCGTTTTTTTGTAAAATTTAATAGGAGGTGTTGTTATGCAAACAACAAACAGTAGTACCATGCAGAAACTTTTTCCAATCTTGACTAATAAAAATGTTGATATGAAAAAAGAAGTCATTGCAGGAGTAACTACTTTTTTAACTATGGCTTATATAATAGCTGTAAATCCAAATATTTTATCTGAGACAGGTATGCCAGCTGGTGCACTTGTTACAGGGACATGTTTAGCAGCAGCATTTGGATGTATTTTAATGGGTGTAGTTGCAAATCTTCCTTTTGCTTTGGCATCAGGTATGGGTCTTAATGCATTTTTTGCATACACAGTAGTTTTACAAATGGGTGTTCCTTGGGAAGTGGCTCTTACAGCAGTATTTGTAGAAGGTATTATTTTTATAGTTTTATCAGTAAGTGGAGTTCGTGAGGCTGTTGTAAATGCAATACCAAAAAATATGAAATTAGCTGTTACAGGTGGTATTGGTATATTTATTGCACTTATAGGTTTAGTAAATAGCGGAATTGTTATTGGAGATCAAGCTACTCTTATCAAAATGGGTAGATTTACACCAGCAGTAATAATAACTTGTATAGGATTAATAATTATTGCTGTATTAGATAAAAAAAGAGTTAAAGGTTCTATACTTTTTGGAATAGTAGTAAGTTCATTACTTGCTTGGGGATTTGCTTTTATGAATCCAGAGTATGCACAAAAACTAGGGATATATTTACCTGGTGGAGTATTTAAATTTGAAAGTTTAGCACCAATAGCAGGTAAAATAGATTTAGGATATGTATTACATCCAACGAATATAGGTGGATTTTTAGTAGTAGTTTGCACATTTTTATTTGTTGATTTCTTTGATACAGTTGGTACATTAGTAGGTGTTTGTTCTAAAGCAAACATGCTAGATGAAAAAGGAAATGTTCCTAATGTAGGAAGAGCTTTACTTACAGACGCAGTTGCAACTACAGTAGGTGCAGGACTTGGAGTGTCTACAGTTACAACTTATGTTGAAAGTTCAACAGGAGTTATTGCAGGTGGAAGAACTGGATGGACAGCAGTTACAGTTGGGATTTTATTCTTAGCTGCAATGTTTTTCTCTCCTGTATTTATAGCAATTCCATCATGTGCTACGGCACCAGCTTTAATATATGTTGGATATTTAATGCTTGGTACAGTTAAGGATATAGAGTTTGACAATATAACTGAAGGTGTTCCAGCATTTGTTACTATTGCTTGTATGGCATTAACTTATAGTATAGGTGATGGTTTAACTTTAGGTATATTAACTTATGTTTTCGTAAATGTATTTTACAATATATTTGGAACTAAAAAAGCAGAAGATAAGAAGCATGTTTCTATAGTAATGATTGTCTTGGCTATATTATTTATAATAAAACTTTGGCTTTTATAATGAATATTATTTAAAAAATTAATTTAATAAAATAAAGAGCTGTAATTTCTAACATGTTTTAATGAGAAATTACAGCTCTTTTGTATTTGTTAAATTATTTAACTGTATCTATTAGCTTTCCGTTTTGTAAAGTTTTAGGCACAATTGTTATATTAAATTCTTTTTGTAAATCCTTTATAACATCTAATTCTTGTTTTGTTACTATTGAGATTGTGTTACCATCTCGATTCCCTCTAGCAGTTCGGCCGCATCTATGCAAGTATTCATTTTTACTTTTTGGAAAATCTAAATTAAAAACATGACTTACATCTACTATATCTAGTCCACGAGCAGATAAATCAGTTGTAATTAAAATTTTTGCTTTTCCAAGTTTAAATTTATTTATTGCATTTTTTCTATCTTCTTTTGCCATGTTTCCAAAGATTCCAATTGCCTTATAATTATGATAATTTAGTTTTGATACTAGGACTTCTATATTTTTTTCGTTGTTTACAAATACAATTGCTCTTTTTGGATTTGTGGCAGCTAATGTTTTTCTAAGAAAATTAAATTTATCCCTTATTTCACCTAATAAATATGAGTGATTTATATTAGGATTTATTTGTGACTTTTCTTTCGTTTTTATTATTTCAAATTCTTTCATAATTTTATCACAAATTTTTATAGTATTATCAGTAAGGCTTGCAGAACATCCTATAATCTGTCTATCCCTTAATGTAGTTCTTATTATATCTTCTATACAAGTTATATTTTTTCCATTCAATAGATTGTCTACTTCATCTAAGACGATAGTTTTTATATTATGTGATTTTAATTTCTTTTGTTTTATTAAGTCTAAAACTCTTCCACAAGAACCAATTACTATATGTGGTTTTATTGTTTTTATGTTTTTTATTTGCTTTTGTATATTTACTTCCCCAATTAAAGCTAAAGAAGTTAAAGGAATTTCTGAGTTTTTAGCTAATAATTCAACTTGGTTTGTAATCTGCATTACTAGTTCATGTGTAGGTGCAAGTATAAGCGCTTGTGTCTCTCTTTTTGATGTATCAATTTTTTCACATATAGGTAGAAGATATGCCAGTGTTTTTCCTGTTCCAGTCTGAGAATTAATCAATAAATCTTTATTTTGTATTATATTTTCTATAGCAAGTGACTGAACTTCTGTTGGAGAAGTTATGTCTTGTTTTTTAAGCCCATCTATCAAAGTAGAACTTATTTTTAATTGTTCAAATGTATTCATGTTTTGCTCCTTCTATTTAATCATTAATATTATTATAGTCAACTATTTTTTATTATACATTGTTTAAGCAAATCGAACTATATATTCTTTTATAATTATGTGTAATTTAGAAGTAAATATAATTTATATTTCCATATTTCTAATGGTTTTGTATTTTCTAAACTTTAAAAATAAACAAATAAAAGTTGTAATTATTTGATAGTTGTTATATATTATATATAACAACTATCAAAACTATAATATGGAGGAAAATTATGTTAAAGGTAATCAATGTATCTAAATCATATAAAAATAAGAAAGTAGTAAATAATATTTCATTTGATGTAAATGATGGAGAGCTTTTTGGTTTTATAGGTCATAATGGTGCAGGTAAAACTACTACTATTAAGGCAATTGTTGGGATACACGATTTTGAAGAGGGAGAGGTGCTTGTAAATTCTAAGTCGATAAAAAAACAACCTGTTGAATGTAAAAAAGAAATGGCATATATACCTGATAATCCGGATTTATATGAATCATTAACTGGTGTACAATATCTTAATTTTATAGCAGACATATTTGAAGTTGATAAAAATAAAAGAGAAGAGTTAATAAAATATTATTCGAATAAGTTTGAACTTAATAAAGCATTAGGAGATTTAATATCTTCATATTCACATGGTATGAAACAAAAATTAGCCATAATTTCAGCTTTAATACATAATCCAAAAATTTTAATTCTTGATGAACCTTTTGTAGGTCTTGACCCAAAGGCATCGTTTATATTGAAAGAGATTATGAAAGAATTCTGTGCAAAAGGTGGTTGTATATTTTTCTCAACACATGTTTTAGAAGTTGCCGAAAAAATTTGTGATAAGATTGCCATAATAAAGGATGGAAATATAATTGCTTATGGAAGCACAGAAGAAGTTAAAGGAAGTAATTCACTTGAAAGTATTTTTTTGGAGTTAATAGAAAAATAAATTGTTTTTTATACAATATAGTGTCTAAAGTGAGGAATGATAAAACATGAACAATCTAAGTATATTAATAAAAACTAATATAATAAATGAATTTAAATTGAATACTTTAAAAAAAGCAGATGGAAGAGAAAAACAAAAAATAATGGGAATGGTATTTTCAATTATTATTATAGCAGGGTTGCTAATTTTTTATGTAACTAGCTTAAGTCTTTCTCTAGTTGATATTTTGAAACAGATAAATCAAATGGAAATGTTACTGATATTTGGGTTTGGACTGTCAACATTAACAACCATCGTTACATCATTATACAAAACTTCATCATATCTATTTCAAGCAAAAGATTTAGATCTCTTGACTAGTTTACCTATAAAAGAATCTACTATACTAGCAAGTAAAATATTGATGTTGATTGGAACAAACTATTTATTTTCTTCAGTATGTATGATTATACCAGCAGTAGTTTATTTTTTTAATTCTGATGTAAGTATAGCTTATTTTCCTTATTTAATATTATTATTTTTAGCTTTGCCTCTATTACCAATAGTTGCATCATCAATAATTTTTTTATTTATAGGGCAGATATCATCAAAAATAAAATATAAAAATTTAGTATTAATCATAGGTAGTGTAATATTGCTTTTACTTTATACTCTATTTATGTCAAGACTGAATTCTATATCAGCTGAAATGTTAAAGAATAGTGTATCTATTTCAGAAACTATTAGAAAAATATATCCACCTACATATTATTTTGTTGATGCTCTTAAAACAGGAAGTATAATTTCTTTTTTAGCATTTATATCAATATCAATAATACCATTTTTTATGTTTATAACTTTATTTGCTAAAAGATTTAAAAATATAAATTCTAAAATGCGTGAAAGTTATAAGTCAAAAAGTTATGAGTTTAAGAGTCAAAAAATTTCAAGACCATCAAAAGCTCTATTAAAAAAGGAGTTTAAAAGATATTCTTCTTCATTCATTTACTTTTTAAATTCATCTGTTGGTCTGTTATTTCTAATAGTAGGTACAATTTTAATATTACTATTTGGGGCAGATAAAATGGCTGAATTGCTAAAAATGAATATTGATTTTAATCTCATAAAAATACAGTTATTAGGAGTGTTCTTCTTTATAATGGTAATGAATTGTACAACATATTGTTCGATTTCTTTTGAAGGAAAAAATTTATGGATATTAAAATCTTCTCCAATAGATGAGAAAGAAATATTCTGGTCAAAAATATTGATGAATTTTTTATTGAATGCACCATTATCTATTTTGTGTTTGATATTAGTGTCTATAAAATTAGATTTTGAAGTCCAATTTATTATTGTATCAATTTGTTTACTTACAACTTTTTCAATGTTTGTAGCTTTGATGGGGTTATTAACAAATCTATTATATCCAAATCTTGATTGGAAAAATGAAGTTGCAGTTGTAAAGAGAAGTGCAAGTATGATAGTTACAATGTTAGCATCATTAATATATATAGTTGTACTTGGAGGTATATATATATTAATGGGAATTTCATTTTTAAATATGTATATTGTTTTAGCAAGTGTGCTTACATTAATACTAGATTTTATGATATGGAGAATTATTTCTACTAAAGGAGTAAAAATTTTTAAAAGTTTATAGATGTATTTGTGTCAAATAGAGACTTATTTTTTTTAGTATTGCAAAGAATATGTTAAGTAGTATACTATGATATAGTGATATGAAAAAATTTAGGAGAAAATAAATGAGAAAACTATCCAAAAAAGAAAAAGATTTTATTCAATATGGATTTTTGCTATTTTTGATATGTATTACTACTTATTTAGTGTTAACCACTTTAGATATAAAAATGATACCTAAAATTATAAGAATGGTAAATAAGGCTTATATATTCTTTGGAATATTAATAATACTAGTATATATGCTAATTGAAGCTATTGTAACTCATTTGATAATAAATGCAGTTCAGAAAACAAAAGTAAAATTTATTGGTATAAAAATGGCTACAATGGGATTTTACTATAACTTAGTTACTCCATTTGCATCTGGGAGTCAACCAATGCAAATATATGCACTTACAAAATATGATGTTAGCCTTAGCAAATCAGTAGCTATAGTTACTAACAAGACAGTGGTGTTTCAAAGTACAGTTACCATGTTTTGTGGAATTTTAATTTTACTAAATAAGCCGTTATTAATGCAACAAATACATTCTGTTAGAGTTTTGATAACGGTCGGGATGATTATGAATGTAAGTATGTTGTTAGGTGGACTACTAATAGTATTTAGTCCAAAACAAGTAAAAATGGTAGCAGAAATTTTGATTAATTTTTTATCTAAATTTAAGACATTTAAATTCTTAGATTCAAAACGTGATAGAGTAAATCATTATATTGATGATTATAATTACTCTATAAAAATATTTATTAAAAATGTGAGAGTTTTAGTTTTAAGTATATTACTTACTGTGTTGCAACTAATAGCGTATTTTAGTATAGTCTATTGTGTGTATAAAGCTTCAAATCTAAAAGGAGTATCCTACATACATATAATGACACTACAAGTGTTTTTGTATATGGCAATATCGCCAGTACCAACACCGGGAAATGTTGGAGCGAATGAAGTTACATTCTTTACTATGTTTTCAAAAATAATTCCCAAAGAGTTATTAGGGTATTCAGTACTATTATATAGTGGATTTGTATACTATTTTATATTAATAATCTCGGGGATGTTTACGTTTAGGACACATTATACCTTAAATAATTGGAAAAAAGAAGAAGAAGTAAGTTCTAATTTAGAGGAAGTTATTGAAAAATTTAATTAGTAAAATAATTAGGGAAATTCTAGATACGAATATAGTGTTAAATAAGCTATATTATATTGAGAAATTTCCCTTTTTTGATTAAAACTATAGAAATTTGAAATAATAAGTAATAAATAGAAAAATTTATATTGTTTTGAAAGGATAAAATATGAAAAAAGATAAAAAAGATAAAAATAGAAGTAATATTTTTAGTACGAAAAAAAATCTTCATAACAAGCTTGAAATTGCTGAAGAATTACATCCAAGTAAAAATATAGGAAGTATGCTTGGATATAGGATAGATAAGAAAAAAATGAATAAACCAAGTTAATGAAAATGTTGAAAATAGTACGTTTTAAAAAAAATATATAATGAAATGTTTTATTGTTAAATTTAAAGTTATTTTAATAAGAAAAAAAGTCGAAAAATATCTAAAAAAGATATATGTATAGATAGTATTAATATATATATATTATAAACTTGACAAAATCAACCTTTTAATAACTGGTAAAAAATATTAAAATTATAGAAGCGTTATTTAATTATCAAAAATGAAGGTTAAGTTGCAGGAAGGAAAAAATATGATTGATAACATTTATTTGTGTGCTATAATTATATAGTAAAACGAATAAATGAGTATGTCATATAATGCATGCATATTGGGAGGAGAGACTGACATGGAATCATCTATACACACAATTGCCAGTAATAATTTATTGGTGATTTTTGCTGTTGTAAGTATAACTGGAATAATTTGTAGCAAGCTTAGCGAAATATTGAAAGTTCCTGATGTTGTACTATTTTTACTTGTAGGAATTCTAATAGGACCATCATTTTTAAAATTTATAGATATTCGCGGATTTCAAATAGAAAATCAATTAATACTTACATTTGGTTCTGCATTTATCTTATACTTAGGTGGAAAAGAAATAAGTTTAAAAGTGTTGAGAAATGTAAAGATATCTGTATTCTTACTAGCTACTTTAGGAGTTGTGATATCTGCTTTTATAATGCAACAAGTAATAAGCTTTGCTTTTGGAATAAGTGCAATGACTGCTTTACTAGCAGGAACTATAATAGCATCAACAGACCCAGCTACTCTTGTACCTATATTTAATCAAGTAAAAATAAAGGATAGAGTAAAACAAACTGTAATAAGTGAATCAGCTTTTAATGATGCAACAGGAGCTATATTAACATCAGCAGTGTTAGCTGTAATTTTATCAAATAAATTTTCATTAAGTGAAAATATTTATGAATTAGGGACAATGGTTATTGTCGGAGTTGTGATTGGTTTAATTACAGGAATACTGCTTTTGAAATTGGTTAATGATAAACCATATGGAATATTCAAAGATTTTGCACCAATAATATCTGTTATTTCAGTTGTTGTTGCATATGAATTATCTACAAAGTTAGGTGGAAGTGGATACATGTCTTGCTTTATTGTAGGTATAATAACTGGTAATAAGAAAAACTTTAGAATTTGGTTAAGTCAAAAATCTTATGATGCAGATTTCTATGTTGCTGAAACTTTAGGTACTATTTGTCGTATGGCAATATTTATAATATTAGGTAGCCAAGTTAACTTAGCTCAATTAGGCCAATATTTTGTACCATCTGTAATTACAGTACTAGTATTAATGTTTATAGCAAGACCACTTTGTGTTTTAGTTTGTACACTTGTGGATAGAGAAGCAAAATGGAGTAAAAATGAAATGTTATTTATGATGTGGGTAAGGGAAACTGGAGTAATACCAGCTGCACTTTGTGGTATCATTTCAGCAATGAAAGTTCCTGGATACGAAGTAATTTCATCAGTAGTATTTATGACTATACTAATAACGTTAGTAATACAAGGAAGTACTACAAAATTGGTAGCTAAAAAACTTGGATTATTAGAAGAAGAAGTGATAAATATAAGTGAAAAAGTATCAACTTTTTAAAATTTCACTTTAAATAATACATAATAATGGCTATTTTAAAATTATCTAATGATAATTGTTGAAATAGTCATTTTTTATGTAGAAGTAATTTACAGAATTTACATATTGGATATATTTATTATCAAAATTTGTTGAAGCTATGATATAATTAGTTGTATTTAAAATAAGAATAGCAAATAAGGGAGGAAATTTATGTTTACGGTTATGGATATTGTACAGCCAGATACAGTAGAAGAAGCGTACTCAATTTTAAATAAAAGAAAAACTAATCAAGTGATTGGTGGAAGTGCTTTTTTAAGAATGGGGAAAAAAAGAATAGGTACAGGGATAGAATTATCTAATTTAAACTTAGACTATATAAAAGAAGATGAAGATTATATTGAGATTGGCTCTATGACTACTTTTAGAACTTTAGAGACAAGTCAAATAGTCAAAAAAAATTTTGGAGATATAATAGAAGATTCAGTTAAAGATATAATAGGAATTCAGTTTAGAAATGTAGTAACAGTTGGAGCTACAGTATTCTCTAAATATGGTTTTTCTGACTTGATAGTAGCATTGCTTTCATTAGACACAGAAGTAGAATTATATAAAGCTGGAAGGATTAGTCTGGAAGAGTTTCTTAATAGAGAGTATGAGAAAGATTTACTAATTAAGGTATATATAAAGAAAACAAATAAAAATGCTTCTTATAAATCACTAAGAAATGCAAAGAGTGATTATCCTCTCCTAAATGTATCTGTATCAAAACACATGGGAAAATTTAAATTATGTGTAGGTGCAAGACCTCAAAAAGCTACGATTGCGAAACAAGCTAGTGAATTCCTATCTAATAATGAAGTTAATGAAGTTAATATAGATAAAGCAATAGAAATTGCGTCAGAAGAATTAACTTTTGGTTCTAATATGAGAGCATCTAGGGATTATAGAAAAGCTATGAGTAAAGTACTTTTAAAAAGAGCTATAATGGAGGTTATTTAATGTTAGTGAAACTTAATATAAATGGAAAGAAAAAAAGTGTAGATATAGAGCCAGAAGAATATTTAGTTGACACTTTAAGGAAAGTTGGTAATTTAAGTGTAAAAAGAGGTTGTGACACAGGATGTTGTGGTCTCTGTACAGTTTTAATTGATAAGAAACCTACATTATCTTGTGCAACATTGACATTGAGAGCTTTAAATAAAGAAATAACTACAATTGAAGGTTTAGAAGATGAAGTTAGAGAGTTTAGCGAAGTTTTGGTAAAAGAAGGTGCTGAGCAGTGCGGATTCTGTTCTCCTGGTTTTATACTTACTGTACTTGCAATGAAAGATGAGCTTGAAAATCCTACAGATGAAGAAATAAAACATTATCTGACAGGAAATCTATGCAGATGTACAGGATATATGGGACAGTTAAGAGCTATCAAAACTTATCTGGAGGTAAAGTAGAACATGAATATAGTTGGAAAAGGAATCAAAAAAATAGATGGAATGAGTATTACAACAGGTAAACCTGTGTATACAGATGATTTATCAGCAAAAGATGCTTTGGTGGTAAAGATACTTAGAAGTCCTCATGCTTATGCAAAAATAAAAGATATAGATACATCAAAGGCAGAAATGGTTGATGGTGTTGAATGTGTTTTAACATATAAAGATGTACCAAAATCTAGATTTACACTTGCTGGTCAAACATATCCAGAACCATCTCCATATGATAGATTAATTCTTGAAGATGTTGTTAGGTATGTAGGTGATGAAGTAGCTATAGTTGCTGCTGTGGATGAAAAAACAGCAATTAAGGCAATGAATCTTATCAAGGTAAAGTATGAAGTACTTACTCCTGTTTTGGATTTTGAAAAAGCAATAGGGAATAAAGTTGTAGTTCATGATGAGGATAGACATTGTAACTTTGACATAGGTATGCAGAGAGAAAATAATATAGTATCACATCATGATTATACTAAAGGTGATATGGACAAAGTACTAAGCAATTGTGATATAGTAATTGAAGAAACTTATTATACTCAAGCACAAGCGCACGCAATGATGGAGACATATAGAGCATACAATTATTTAGACCACACTGGTAGATTGGTTGTAGTAAGTTCAACTCAAATACCATTTCACGTTAAAAGACATTTGTCTCGTGCATTAGAGCTACCAGCTAGTAAAATTAGAGTCATAAAACCTAGAATTGGTGGTGGATTTGGCGGAAAACAAACTGCATGTGTGGAGATTTTCTCAGCAATTGTAACTTTAAAAACAGGTAAACCAGCTAAAATAATTTATGATAGAAAAGAAACTTTTAATTGTTCAACAAGTAGACATGCGATGAGATTGAAGGTTAGACTAGGTGCTACTAATGATGGAATAATAAAAGCTATAGATATAAATGCACTTTCTGATACAGGTGCATATGGAGAGCATGCCTCTACAACTATTGGTTTGGTTGGAGAAAAAACTTTACCAATGTATAATAAAGTTGAAGCAACAAGATTCATTGCAGATGTAGTATATACTAATAAAATGCCAGCAGGAGCACTTAGAGGTTATGGAGCTTCTCAAGGATGCTTTGCTGTTGAATCAACTATAAATATGCTTGCTGATAAATTAAAAATGGACCCAACAGATTTAAGGTTAAAAAACGTAGTAACACAAGGTGAGACTACATTTGCATATGGAAAAACTTTAAATAGTGTGGATTTAGTAAAATGTATAAATAAGGGTAAAGAGCTTATTGGATGGGATGAAAAATATCCTTGTAAACATCTTGAGAATGGAAAGGTTAGAAGTGTTGGTATGGGAATTACTATGCAAGGTTCTGGTATACAAGGTCTTGACAAGTCTTCAGCTGAAATTAAATTGAATGACTGTGGAGATTATACACTTATGATAGGTTCTACTGATATGGGTACAGGAAGTGACACAATCCTAGCCCAAATGGCTGCTGAAGTACTTGAAACGAGTATCGAAAATATAACAGTCATATCGGCTGATACTGACTTAGTTCCATATGACCCAGGTTCATATGCTTCAAGTACTACTTATGTAACAGGTATGGCAGTAGTTAAAGCTGCTCAAGACTTAAGAGCAAAAATAATTTCTGCTGGAGCTACTAAACTAGGTGTTGATATAGATGAAGTAGAATTTGATGGTGTAAACTTAACTAGTAAAAAAGGTAGCACATTATTATTTGATATAGCAGTGGATTCTACAATTGGGCCTGACACTAATCAATTGATAGGTCTTGCTTCTCATGGTAGTCCAGTATCACCACCACCTTTTATAGCTGGTTTTGCAGAAACTGAAATAGATAAAGAAACTGGGAAGGTTGATTTAGTAAATTATGTGGCTATAGTAGACTGTGGAACAGTTATAAATAAAAATCTAGCTAAGATACAAGTTGAAGGTGGAATTGTTCAAGGGATTGGAATGGCCTTATTTGAAGAAGTTAGATACACAGAAAAAGGTAGTATGGATACGAATACATTTATGCAATATAAGATTCCGGCTAGATGTGATATTGGAAATGTAGAAGTAGATTTTGTTGAAACTTATGAACCAACAGGGCCATTTGGTGCTAAGTCAGTTGGAGAAGTTGTTATAAATACACCTTTGCCAGCTGTACAAGAAGCTGTATTTAATGGGGTTGGCGTGAGAATAAATACACTTCCTATTACACCTGAAAAAGTATTCATGGCAATGAATAAATAATTATTTATGAAGATTTTAGACTAGTTTTACATGTTAAACAACCAGTTATGTCATACCTGTTGAAAGATATTTAATAAGTAGTTATTATAATATTATGAATTTTACTTATAAAATATAAAATTAACTAAGGGGATGATGTTTTGGCTGGAAATCTAAATAACATAAGAGCAGTAAATAATTTTAGAGGAGATAAAAACATTTTAGAATGTTTAGTCAGCTTTGAGGGTCGTTCGATAAGTCAGAGAAAAGTAAGAGTGTTCTTTAAAGAAAAACAAAATCAAATAGAAATTGACTTTGCAGAAGAGGAAATTTCTAAACTTGTTGAAAATGTAGTTTTAAATACATCATATCAAGAAATGTTGTATGATGAGATAGAAAAACAACTAGAAATTGATTGCATAGGTACTTGGATGATATTATCTAAATTAAAAGATAGCAGAGTTCATTGATTTTGACATAAATTATTAGAGCCTAATTTTAAGGCTCTTTTTTAATGTTTTTATAGAATAATAGAAAATTAAATTTGAATTTGTATACGATAATTATAACATATATTTAAAATATAGATATTTGAGTTTATATGTATCATATTGTATAATATAAATTGAATTAATAAAATAGTTCGTTAAAATAATTTGTTTATATAAAATAACTGTTTAAGTTTATAGAATTTGTATAAAATAAAGTTATATCATTAATTTTTAGCAATAAAATTTTTACTAGGAGACAGATATGAGAAGAAAGAGTATTAATATAGCATTAACAGCGGTTGTTACAGCAATTTATGCTGTTTTAACTCTGTCATTGGGATTTATAAGTTATGGACCAATACAATTTAGAATAGCAGAGATTATGATGCTCTTAGCATTTTTAGATAAAGGATACATAATAGGTCTTACATTAGGATGCTTTTTAGCAAATGTTATAGGACCATATGGTGTACCTGATATAGTATTTGGGACATTAGCTACATTTATAAGTGGGAGTTTGATTTATTTTACTAGAAAGATAGGTGGACAAAGTAAAGGTACACTGATTATAGCTTCTATATGGCCAACTATCGTAAATGCAGTTGTAGTTGGATTGATGTTAAACATATTTTTTGGACTTCCTTTGATTTTATCTATGATACAGGTAGGTTTTGGAGAATTTGTGGTTGTGACAGTAGTTGGAGTACCATTTTTCAGTTTCTTAATGAAAAAATACAAGAAGGTCATCGATATTAAATTTTAAAAAATAAATTATCATTTCATAGATTAAGATTAGTATTAATAATAAGGGGGATTTTATTTGTCAAAGATAAAAAGATTAACTGATGTTTGGACATATATTAATGATAAACAGAAGTTTACAATTAAAGAGTTGTCAGAAGAGTTTAATCTTTCGACTAAGACTATTCAACGATACTTGACAGAATTAAATGAAATGGGACTTCCAATTCAGACAGAGAAGGGTAGGAATGGAGGATATAGGGTTTTAAATAATAGTTATATACCTCCTGTTGTATTTACAGAAATAGAAGTCATGTCCATCTTCTTTGCTCTTAAGTCACTTCAAATTTATAGGTCGATGTTAATAGATAAAGAAATTGATTCTATAATAAGAAAAATAAGTTATGAGCGTAAAAGCAGTATAAAAGAAGGAATAGATAATATAAAAAGTTATATTGAGTTTATACCTAATGAAGGAATGTATAAAAGTAGTGATATAGTTGAAATTTTTAGAGCTTCATCAGAGTCTTGTATTTTAAATATTAAATATAAGTCTGGAAATCAATTACAGGAAAAAAATGTATGTCCTATAGGTATATTTTTAAAGAAGTGTGTGTGGTTTACACCTGTGTATGATTATGAGAGTGATAAGATTATATTAATTTGTATGGAAAATGTAATTGAATTTAAAAGGATAGGAAATAGCAAAAAGAAAAATATAAGTTTGAAAGAGTGGATAGACACAGTATATATGGAAGCATATGAAAATATGCAATTTGCTAAGGAATTTGATGAAAATACTAAACTATGTGTACTATTGACTGAAGAAGGTGTATTGAAACTAAAGAATGATTCTTATGATTTAGATATAAAGATGAATGAAGATGGAAGTGGTATAATTGATACATTTATAAAGCATGATGAAATAGATTGGTATGTATCTACTTTATTTTCAATAGGACAAGAGGCAAGGGTAGTAGAGCCGAAATTTATAAATAAGTTGCTTTATGACAAGGCTAAAGAGTTAAAATATTTTTTTGAAGAAAATATGTTATAATATTTAAAAATGTTAAAACTAAATAATCATTAAGGAGAAATGTATTATAATGGAAGATTTTAATAAGAATGCTAAGATAATTGGTATTGGGGCTGAAGGCATCAATATAATAAATGAAATAGAAGAAAAAATAAAAGAAAATATAGACATAGAAAGAATCAATGTAAATCAAGAAGTTGAGAAAGAATATGTAAGAAGTCTTTTAGACGGAGTAGACATATTATTTTTAGCCTATTCAACTGAAGATAAACAAAGTAGAGAAATTATAAAAGCTATTTCATATATGTCAAATGAAAGAAGAATTTTATCTATAGGAATGAATTGTTCTGATAAGGAAAATAAAGAAGATTTGGAACTTGGAAGAGAATTTAAAATCAATAGAGATAGTATTTTTAAATTTGTTGATTTGATGAATATTATGATAGAGTCTATTTCAGATTCTTGTATGATAAATATAGATATAACTGACTTAAAAGAAGCGATTATAGGAGATAAAGGAATTAAGTATTCTTTTGAAGAATTTGAAGATACAAAAGAATATAGTAAAATGGCTAACACTTTATTTGAGAGAATGGAATATCTTGGTGAAGAATTTGTAAATAAAAAAGGCATTGTATTTGTTGAAGGAAATATGGATTTTTCTCTAGTAGAATTGAATGATTTAATAAATAATATTCAAAGTAAGATAGAAGAAAAATATGAAGTGATATTCTCTTTATACTTAAAAGAAAATTTAGGTGGAAAGATTAAAGTTGCTTTATTGTATAATTAGCATATTTTAGATATTAAGGAGAAAGATATGTCTGAAAATATAAGGATTGCAGAGTATTGGTTAATGGAAGAATTTTTTTATCAAGAAACAGATACACAACAAGTTTTTAGAGAAGAAAGTATAATTGCACTTGGTTTTGATATAAAAATAAATCTAAAAAAAGTATTCAATATGGGAAAAAAATCAGAAAAATATATCAATGAGAACTGTAATGACAAAGATTTTATAAAAAAGTTTATGTCAATTAAAAAAGGAGATTATTTTTTATATAAGGCATATCAAAATATAGAAGAAAAAATTAAATGTAGTGTATCTATTGGTATAGTTGATGAAAGTTTTGAAGATGGTTATGAATTAAGTCATATTTTGGGGCATACATTGCCAGTGAAATGGATGCACAACTTTGATACAGTTTCAAGTTGTAAAGTATATACAAGTGAGTTTTATAAATTAAGTAATAATGATATTAGTTCATATTTAGAAATCATTAAGTTACAAGATAAGAAATCATTGAGAAAAATGATAGAAGAAAGTGACAATAATAAATGGTATCTAAAAAACTATTATTATAAAAATGTAGATGAATGTATAGACAATGAAGAATTATTTATTCAACCGACTAACCTAGAGCAATTAGAATATCTTAAAAACATAAATACAGATGATTATATTTTGTTATATAATAGTGAGAAAGTAATCTGTGAAAATGACCATACAATGAAGAGTGTATTTGGTGTATGTCAAGTTATGGAAGGCTTCGATATAGAAAAAATAAGTATCTTAGAGGGAGGATATTTTTTACCTGTTAAGTGGATAGAGTATGAAAAAGAGAATATAGATGGAAATGCTTGGGTCGTATTTGAAAATAATAGTCTAGTTGAGAAGTATATAAAAAGGTTTACTAATAAAATGCCTTTAAATACTATACTTTATGGTCCACCAGGAACTGGTAAAACATATAATGCAAAACAAGAAGTTTGTAATTTGATAAATGGAACTAGTTTAAAAGATAGAGATTACATAAGTAATACAAATTATAAAAATAATGTAGAATTTTGTACGTTTCATCAATCATATGGATATGAGGAATTTATAGAAGGACTAAAGTCTGATGGTGAAGGTAATTTTAAGCCAGAGGATGGAATATTAAAAGATATATCTATAGAAGCATGTTATGATGCATTGAAGTTTGAAAAAAAGTTGAATCTTGAGTTGGAAAAAGAGTATTTGACTTTAGAAGAGATAAAAACTAGAAAAAAGAAGTTGATATTAGAAAATATAGAATCTAGTGACAGTTTTAATTTTGAAGAATCAGAAAACTATGTTTTAATAATAGATGAAATCAATAGAGGAAATATATCTAAAATATTTGGTGAGTTAATAACATTACTTGAAGAAGATAAAAGACTCACTAAATCAAATCAAACTATTGTAAAATTACCATACTCAAAAGAAAAATTTTCTTTACCTCCCAATTTGTATATAGTTGGAACTATGAATACGTCAGATAAATCAATAGCACTCTTAGATATAGCTTTGAGAAGAAGATTTAATTTTGAAGAAATTATGCCAGATTATGATTTATTGCCTATTGTAGATGGTATAGATATTAAAAATATGCTATATACAATTAATAAAAGGATAGAGTTTTTATATGATAGAGACCATGTAATTGGACAAGCTTACTTACTTGATGTAGATAATATTGATGATATAGTGTCAGTATTTAGAAGTAAAATAATACCACTTCTTCAAGAGTATTTTTATTATGATTCAGAAAAAGTAGGTCTTATTTTAGGTGGTATAGGGAAAGATGAAAAAGATAAATATATTGTTTATAAAGAAGAACTTATAGCTTCTGAATTATTTAAAAAAAATAATACTTCTGTGATTGAAAATAAAGTTAACTATTGTATAAAGCGAAACATATCTAGTGAGGAGTTAAAAAATATATATGAGTAAAAATATATATGTTAAAGAAACTTATGAATGGATAAGGGTTGGTAATGGTGAAAATGAGCTTACAGAAATTGAATATGAAAAATTGCTTAAATATATAGATAATAATAATGATGTATTAAAGAGCAATATAATAGATATTAAGTATAAAAAACTTAGATTCATAAACTATGTAGGTGTTATATGTTTTGAAAATGTAATACTTGAAGTGCTTCCAAAACTGTCACTAAGTGATAATCTTGCAAAAGATAGAGAAATGTTATTACAGATGCTTTCTATATGTAATAAAATTCCACTTATAATGAATGAAAGCATAAGATTAAGTTTGAAAAATTATAATCTTTTAAATTTCTTTGTTATGTATTTTATTGAAAATATGCAAACACAAATTAAAAGAGGCATTCACTTTGAATATATAAATAAAATAGAAAATTCAAATGTTATAAGAGGTAAAATATTGTTGAGTACATACGCAAGAGAAAGAGGAATTTCTCCAGTGAAAATAAAATGTGAGTATGATGAATATAGTGAAAATAATTTCTTGAATCAAGTTCTTAAAAAGGCATGTATATCTATTTTATATAGAATAAATGATAATTTAATTCAAAGTAAGATTAAAAAAATTTTAAGCTATTTTCAAAATGTAGACTTAATTTATGTAGACAAAGAAAAACTATTAGATTATAAATTTTATAAAAACAATGATAGATTTAAAGACTGTTACTTACTAGCTAGACTCATACTTTTAAATTTATCGATGGATAATAGTCAAAATAATCAAGAAGCATTTTCTATATTATTTGAAATAAATACTTTATATGAAGAATATATAGGTGTCTTAATAAAAAATATATGGGACAATTCATCTAGAGAAACTTATATACAAGATAAGAGTAAATTTCTCTTAAAAAATGAACAAACAGGAAAGAAAAATTTTAATTTAAGACCAGATATAGTATTATACGATTTAAAAAATGAATATGAAATTATAATTGATACAAAATGGAAAGCTATTGAAGTAGATTCAAATGTTTTTTATAGGTCAAGTGATATATATCAGATGTATGCATACATAACAACCTATGAAAATGCAAAAAGATGCATATTGTTATATCCTTGTATTCAAAAGGATAAAAATTATAGTTCTTGGAAATTATCAGAATCATTTAAAGGTAAATTTATAGAAGCAAAAACTGTGAGATTAGATGATGTGAAAAATACAAAAGATGATTTGAAAAAAATAATTTTTAATTATAAATTTTAGAAATAAGAATTATAAAAATAATAAAAATACTTTAAAAAAAGGTAAATATAACTCTATATGTATAGAAAAATTTCTGATGTATAGAAAAAAATTTATAAAAATCTTAAATTTAAAATTTTGAAAAGCATTTATATGTAAAGTGTGGCATCGCAATTGCTTGTTTAATATAAGATGCGTGTAAGATTAAGAAAGTATATCTACTAATTTGAGATTTGGTAGATATACTTTTTATTAATCTTAACTTGAAAAATAAAATATTATTAAATTATAACTAAACTTTTCTGTTATGATATAATTAAATAGATAATTTGAAGGATTATTATATAGAATACTTATTTGGAGTTGATATTTTATGGACAAACACAGTGATTCAGTAATGTATGGTGGAATGGAAGTATACAATATTTGGGGGACAACAACAGTAGACTCTATAATTGGAGATTCTGATGTAATGCGTGCTCTAAAAAATAGAATTCGCAAAATTGGAAATAGCGATTCTACTGTAGCTATAACTGGAGAAAGTGGTACTGGAAAAGAGTTAATAGCAAGGGCCATTCATCTCGCAGGAAATAGAGGGAATAAAACATTCGTTGCTATAAACTGTGCTGCTATACCAGAACCTCTACTGGAAAGTGAACTTTTTGGATATACAAAAGGAGCTTTTAGTGGAGCAGATTCAAAAGGTAAGATTGGTAAATTTGAATTGGCCAATGGAGGAGTCGTATTTTTAGATGAGATAGGAGACATGCCAATTCAACTACAATCGAAGTTATTGAGAGTATTACAGGAAAAGAAGTTTACGAGAATAGGCTCAAACGAACTGATTGATATAGATGTTAGAATCATATCGGCTACTAATAGAGACTTATTTGAATTGGTTAAAGAAAATAAATTTAGAGAAGACTTATACTATAGATTAAATGTAATACCTTTAGAAGTACCTCCACTTAGAGAAAGAGGAGATGATATACAAATATTAATAAACAATTTTATAGATAAATATTCCAGAAAGATGAAGAAAAATGTATACCATATAGAACCAGATGTAGAGCAAATGTTGCTTAAATATCCTTGGCCAGGGAATATTAGAGAGTTGGAAAATACTATAGAATTAGCCTTAAATCTCCTTGAAGAAGATGGCATAATACACAAAGGTATAATAAATAGAAAGATAATTGAATATTTTAAGCGAAACAATATAAATATAAAACTACTTGAGGAAAATGACTATGAGATAAGTATGGAACAAGAGATACTTACGCTTGAAGAGTTTGAAAGAGCATATATAAAGAAAGTGTTGAAGTTTTATGGTAATGATACTAAGTCTAAAAAGTTAGCTGCTAAAAAACTTGGAATATCATTAGCCACTTTATACAGAAAGATAGATGTATAATAATTAACTTTTTAATTCTCAATTCTAAAATTTGAAATTATAAAATTGATAAAAAACACTTGGAAAATAATTTTCCAAGTGTTTTTTTGTGTAATAGTATTTTATTATCCAAAAATAAAAAAAATTTAAAAGAATTAAAAAAAATAAATGCTTTATCAAATTATCAAATACTAACAAATATAATAAAATTTATATGTGTAAAACAATTCTGTTAAAAAATTGGCATTATAATTGCTTCATAGTAAATTGAGATGACAAAATAAAAAAAGAAAGGATGTTGTATGAGATAATAATAACTGTCATTAAAAAATAGTTGGGAGTGATAACCTTGAGTAAATATCAAAAGAGTGTCTCTATGTTTGATATTGATGGAAGGCCACCAATTTTAAAGTGTCTGCCACTATCAATGCAACATATATTAGCAATGATAGTTGGAACTGTTACAGTACCTATAGTCGTAGGAGGAGCTGTGGGTGTTAGTCCTACACAAATAACGCTTTTAGTCCAATATGCATTAATAATAGCTGGCATATCGACACTTATACAACTATATCCAATAGGAAATATTGGTTCAAGATTGCCTATAATTTTTGGAGTTGGATTTACTTATGTACCAACACTTGTAGCAGTTGGAGGAAATTACGGATTAGCAAGCATTTTGGGGGCACAACTAATAGGGGGAGTTGCTACAGTATTAATAGGATTATTTATAAAAAAGATAAGAAGATTTTTTCCTAATATAGTTGCAGGAACAGTAGTGTTTACAATTGGATTATCTTTATATCCTATAGCAATAAATTATATGGCAGGTGGTGTAAATAGCCCTACTTATGGCTCTATGCAAAATTGGGCAGTAGCAGCTATAACACTAGTGGTAGTTATAGGTCTTAGTCAATTTGCAAAAGGGTATGCAAAATTGGCAGCAATATTTTTGGGAATTATAGTTGGATATTGTGTATCTTTAGTTTTGGGTATAATAAATTTTGACCCTATTAGAGAAGCAGCTTGGTTTGCAGTACCTAAACCACTTGAGTTTGGATTGGAATTTGATATACCTGTAGTAATATCAGTAGTAATTGTAAGTATAATCAATGCTGTTCAAGCAATTGGAGATTTATCAGCTACTACAATGGGAGGTATGGATAGGGATATTACAGATAAAGAATTATCAAGTGGAGTAGTAGGAAGTGGAATTTGTACTATGATAGGAGCTTTGTTTGGAGGTTTGCCACCATCATCATACAGCCAAAACGTGGGGATGGTAGCTATGAACAAAGTAATAAGTAGATTTGTGCTTGGAATAGCTGGTATATTTATGTTATTGTCGGGGTTTGTACCTAAATTTGGTGCATTAATGACTACTATACCATATTCAGTTTTGGGAGGAGCTACAATATCTATATTTAGTATGATAACAATGACAGGTATAAAGTTAATTATTACAGAAGAGTTGTCATCAAGAAATATTACCATTGTTGGTTTGGCAATTGCTTTAGGCATGGGAATAACATCAGTCCCAGCAGCCCAAGAGGCATTTCCTTCATTTGTAAAATTAGTATTTGGAGAATCTCCAATAGTAATCGCAACATTGGTTGCATTCATTTTAAATCTAATAATACCAAATAAAAGTCTAGAGGATGAGGCTAAAGAAAGAGCTGTTATGGAAGAAGCCAATTAAGATATAATAATTTGAAAGGGTTGTTTAAATTATTTATTATGAGGTTGTTAGATTATTTTTGATAGCTATTCATTTTAATAAAAAATTTATCAAAGAAATATATACCAGACAATTAATATTTATTCAAAAAGAAAATCGGGGAGGGTATATTAGAAAATTTGTTAATTTTTTATAAAAATAGCTCAGTTTAGCTGTGTTTATCGGTTGAGCAATAAATTCATGGTCATAAAAATATTTATAGAAAATAATTATAAAAATATTTAGTCAAGATATTTATGTATGGGAGGATTTATTTTATGAAAACACGTAATACTTCAAAATATGATGTCGATGGGATACCACCACTAAAGGAATCAATACCTTTAGCTTTACAACATCTGTTAGCAATGATAGTAGGAAATATGGTACCAGCGATATTAATAGCAAACGTGGTAGGACTTAACCAGGGGCAAGCGACAATGCTGATTCAAGGCTCTATGTTAGCGGCAGGTTTGGCAACGTTTTTACAATTATATCCAATACCTTTATTTAAAGGATTTAAGTTAGGTTCAAGATTACCTGTAATGATGGGAATGAGTTATGTATTTTTAGGAGCATGTCTTTCAGTAGCAGCTAAGGATGGTTTAGCAGCTCTATTTGGAGCACAGATTGCTGCTGGGGTAATCGTATTCTTTGTAGGATTTGGAGTTAAGAAAATTAGACATATATTCACTTCAATAGTTTCTGGAACTATAATCGCATGTATGGGACTTGGATTATTTGCAACAGCTATAAAGAATTTAGCAGGTGGAGAAGGGGCAGAAACATTTGGAAGCCCAGTAAACTTTATAGTAGGAGTTATAGTTGCTTTTGTAATAATAATGATAAATAAATATGGTAAGGGTCTAGTAAAAAATTCTTCAATATTGATAGGAATATTGGTAGGTTATGCTATATCTTTAGTTTTAGGATTAGTTGATTTTTCAGCAGTTCAAGGAGCAGCCATAGTATCTTTACCAACACCAGCAGCTTTTGGATTAGAGTTTAGACCAGAGTTAATAGTAATGTTTACTATTATTTACATAATAGGTATAGCTGATATGATGGGTGCATGTACAATAGCTACAATAGGTGCAATGGATAGAGAGGTAACTGATGAAGAGTTATCATCAGTTGTTTTAGGAAATTCTATAACTTCTATAATTTCATCATTATTTGCAGCTCTTCCAACTGGAGTATTCAGCCAAAATACAGTAATCGTATCTATGAATAAAGTTACAAGTAGATTTGTAATAGCACTTGGTGCACTTGTATTATTACTAGCAGGAATATCTCCAGCATTAGGTGCAATAATGACAACTATACCATCTTGTGTTGTTGGTGGAGCAACTTTAGTAGTATTCTCATCAATAGCAATGTCTGGTTTCTCTATTATGAGTATGGATGGATTTACTGAAGAAAACAATCTTATAGCAGGAGTATCTATAGCAACAAGTATGGGTCTTACAACTGCACCACAAGTTTTAGACCAATTCCCAGCAACAATTGGAACTGTCCTTGGAGGGTCAAGTATAGTTTCTGGAGCAATAATAGCTATATTACTTCAGACATTATTTAAATTAAAATCAAATAAAAAGTCTGAAAACGTTACTTCAAACCTTGAGGAAAATATTGGATAAATGTATTAGATATGATATGAGAAAGCCATATGATAAAATGTTGTAATAAAAGTATTAATAAGGGGGATTTAAGATGATTGATATACTAATAAAAAATGCAATAGTTGTTACAGTTAATAAAGATAGAGAAGTCATATTTGATGGAGCAATAGCTATTCAAGGTGATAGAATTTTAGATATGGGAAATACAGCTGATATTGAGCCTAAGTATCTGGATGCTAAAAAGGTTATAGATGCTAATGGAAAAGTTATATTCCCTGGCTTTATAAATACTCATAATCATTTATTCCAAGTATTATTAAAAGGTCTAGGTGATGATATGGCACTTCATGAGTGGCTAAATACAATGATGTTTCCATCAGCAAAATTCTTAACAGAACAAGATACTTATGATGCTGCAATGCTTGGATGTATGGAAGGTTTAAAAAGTGGTATAACTACAATGGTTGATTACATGCATACACACAATAGACCTGGACTTACAGATGGAATAGTAAAAGCGTATAAAGATTTAGGAATAAGAGGCGTTGTAGGGAGAGGCTGTATAGACTTAGGTATTCATAAAGAGCTTATAGAAGATGTGGAAACGGTTGAAAAGGATTTAAGAAGGGTATTTGAAAAATATCATAACTCAGAAAATGGAAGAATAAAAATTTGTGTAGCACCTTCTTCAATGTGGGCTATATCTGAAGAAATGGGTAAAATGCTTTGGAATATAGTTAAAGAATATGACTCATATTTTACAGTTCATATATCTGAAACAGAATTTGCAAGAACAGCAACAAAAGATATACATGGAGAAATAGATATAAAATTACTTGAAAAATGGGGTATAGTAGGTCCAGAAGTTGTAGCAGTACATTGTGTATGCATAACTGATGAAGACATGGAAATGCTTAAAAAGTATGATATAAAAGTTTCTCATAATGTTGCAAGTAATATGTACCTTGCCTCTGGAGTTGCACCTGTTCCAGAAATGTTAAAACAAGGAATAAATGTAAGTTTAGGTCTTGATGGTGCAGCAAGTAATAATGCACAAGATATGGTAGAGCTTATGAAACTAACAGCTTTACAACACAAAGTGAATAATTGTGACCCTCTTGCAATTTCTGCAGAAAAAGTTCTTGAAATGGCTACAATAGAGGGAGCAAGAACTCTTAGAATGGAAGATGAAATAGGTTCTTTGGAGATTGGAAAAAAAGCTGACTTAGTAATATTTAACTCAATGCTTTCTCCAAAATCAATACCTCTTCACAATCCTGTATCAACTTTGGTATACTCAGCTAGCATGCATAATGTAGAAAGTGTTCTAGTTGACGGAAATGTAATACTTGAAAATGGAAAAGTAACTACAATCGAAAGTGAAGAACAAGTATTATTGAATGCACAACATGCAGCAGAAGAATTATGTAAGAGAGCTAATGTAACTAATAGAATGGAAGGGCATAAGTGGAATAGCTTATACTAATATTAAAATAAGATTGTAATAATATTCTATTACAACATTAGTTTATCTGTAGGAGGAGAAAATGGAAAAAATAAAATTAAATATTAATGATTACATGTATGAAATAGAAATTGAAAATAATGAAACTCTTTTGCATGTACTTCGTGAAAAATTAAATCTAACTGGAGCGAAACAAGGTTGTAATAGTGGCAGTTGTGGAGCATGTAAAGTTTTGATAGATGGAGTTGACGTAAAATCTTGTAAACTTCTTGCAAGAAACTGCGAAGGTAAAGTTATATACACTATAGAAAGTTTTGCTAATGGGGAAAATCTTCATCCAATACAAGAAGCTTTTATAGAGGTTGGAGCTGTACAATGTGGGTATTGTACTCCTGGTATGATTATAACTACACAAGCTCTTTTAAATAGAAATACATCTCCTAATGAAGATGAGATTAGAGAGGCTTTTAAAGAAAATCTCTGTAGATGTACAGGATATGTGAAAATTATAGAAGCTGTAAAATTATCTGCAGCTAGATTAGGGGGTAGATAGTTATGGAAAAGATAATAGGAAAATCATACCCTCTAAAAGATGCAGCTTTAAAAGTTACTGGTCAAATGAAATATGTGGCTGATATGAAACCACAGAATGTGCTTCATGCTAAAATGCTTTTAAGTCCTGTAGCACATGCAAAGATAAAAAGTATAGATATAAGTGAAGCAGAGAAAGTAGTGGGTGTTAGAGCTATAGCTACTCATCTTAACACATCACAAAGAAAATACAATGGTTCTTTGAGATTCTATGAACATAATATACCTGAAAACGAAGTTATATTTTCAGATACAGTTAGATTTGTTGGTGACCGTGTTGCAGCAGTAGCAGCAGAAACACCAGAAATAGCAGAAAAAGCTGTAAAGCTTATAAAAGTAGAATATGAAGAATTACCAGCTGTATTTACTATACAGGATGCAATAAAAGAAAATGCTATATGTATACATGGGGATTCAAATATAGTTTCCCAAAACAACATAAATGGAGGAGATGTAGAAAAAGGATTCAAAGAATGTGATTATATATTTGAAGATGAATATTCTACTCCAGCAATACATCATAGTGCAATAGAGACTCACAGTGTAATTGCACACTATGATTATAATGATAAGTTAACTGTACATACACCTTGCCAAAATACATTTGGATTTAGAATAATACTATCTCAAATTTTTGGGATGTCACTAAATAAAATAAGAGTTATAAGACCTGCTATTGGAGGTTCATTTGGTGGAAAATTAGAACTTACAATTGAACCAGTAGCAGCAGCATTATCAAAAATGACTAGAAGACCAGTTAAAATGGTTCTTACAAGAAAAGAATCTATGATATCAACAAGAACTCGTCATGGGTCTTTTGTAAAATTAAAAACTGGTGTAAATAAAGATGGAGAAGTAATAGCACAAGATATAAAAATATATACAAATACAGGAGCATATGCGTCAAGTGCTTTAAATGTTATAGGTGCACTCAGCCATAAAGTATTTAAAGTTTATAAAATACCAAATATAAAATTTACTGGAATGCCTGTATATACAAATACACCAATAGCTGGAGCTATGAGAGGTTATGGTTCACCTCAGATATTCATGGCTCAACAGGCTCAATTTGCTAAAATAGCTAAGGAAATAGGAATGGATTTAGTTGATTTCCAAAATAAAAACGCAGTAGAACCAGATGATGTTGATATAATTTTCCATGGTTCTCTTGGAAATCCTAGAGTATTGGATTGTATAGAACAAGGCAAAAAAATGTTTAAGTGGGACGAAAAGAAGAATCTTCCAAAAGAAGAAGGAAAATATTTAAGAGGTATAGGTATGGCAATAGGTGCACATGGTAATGGAGTTTTTGGTGCACATAGGGATGTTGTTACATTGACTCTTAAATTAAATGAAGATGGTACATTGACACTACTTACAGGAGCACATGATATGGGTAATGGTGTTGTAACTATGCAAACAATGATGGTAGCTGAAGTTTTAGGAATAACACCTGATAAAGTTGAAACATTTGAAACTGATACTGATGCATGTACATTCAATCTTGGAGATTATGCAAGTAGAGGTGTATTTGTAGAAGGTGGAGGAGCTAAAAAAACAGCAGAGAAATTGAAAACACTTATATTAGAAGAAGCAGAAAAATTACTTGAAACATCAAAAGAGGAATTATATCTAGATGGTGGATATGTAATTAGTAAACTTGATGAAAATATCAAAGCATCATTATCTGATGTTGCAGTATATAGTCAAAGTAAGTCTTTAAGAGAATTAACTGTTGTTGAAGACTATTCTTCTCCTGCAGGACTTACTTCATATGGTGTACATTTTGCTGAAGTTTTAGTAGACAAAGAAACTAAAGATATCAAAGTGGTTGATTTTGTAGCTGTGCATGATGTTGGTAGAGTTATAAATCCTCTAAACTTAGAAGGTCAATTAGAAGGTGGAATTCACATGGGTCTAGGTTACGCATTGAGTGAAGAGTTAGCATTTGATGAGCAAGGGAGACCTAAAGCTACTGATTTTAAAACATATAAATTATTTAGAACTGTAGATATGCCAAAGTGTCAAGTTGCATTTGTAAATGGTTATGAAAAAGCTGGACCTTTTGGTGGAAAAAGTATTGGAGAATGTGCTGTTGTACCAGTTGCACCAGCTGTTGCAAATGCAGTGTACAATGCAACTAATGTAGAAATACATTCATTACCAATAAAATTAAAGTAACAGAAGTTAAGGTAGAAATGACAATTTATTATATTTGTAAATGGATAATAAAAATAGATTTATTTGATGAGGAGATATTGTTATGGCAAAGATATTAGGTATCTGTGGAAGTCCACGTAAAGGAGCAACAGAATATGCAGTATTAGAAGCTTTGAAAGAAGCTGAAACTATACCTGGTATAGAAACTGAGTATTGGTCAGTTAGAGGGAAAAAAATAAGTCCTTGTGTACATTGTGATGCATGTATAAGAAAAGAGACTATGTGTATCATAAAAGATGATATACAAGAATTAGAGCAAAAAATATTAGAAGCAGATGGAATTATAGTTGGTTCTCCAGTATATGATATGAATATAACTGCTCAACTTACAGCAGTATTTAACAGACTTCGTCCTATGTATTTAGTTCATCCAGGAAAGCTTCAAAATAAAGTTGGAGCAGCTATAACTACTGGTGGAACTAGATATGGTGGTCAAGAGCTTACAAAACTTCCTATAATAAATTTCTTCCTAATGCATGAAATGTTAGTATCTGGAGGTTTAGGTGGTTGTTATATAGGTGGGACAATATGGAGTAAAGATGGAAAAGCAAAAGGTGCACAAGAAGACGAAACAGGTATGGATACTATAAAAAGACTTGGAAAAGGAGCAGCAGAAGCTGTTATGGTTTCTAAGTTTGGTCTTGAAAAATGGAATGTTGTAAAAGAGGAATTAGATGTTAAGAAAGATGAAAAATCACCTCTTAGAGACCATTAAAAACTTATTAGATTATGAATATGTAAATAGTGATGTAATAGATTATTACATCACTATTTATGTTTTAATTTAGATTTTATAAGCTAGGTATTAAAAAATATACAAACAGAGGATTTTAAGATTTATTTTTAAATTTTAAAAATGAGAATTAAAAAGTGAGAAGATAGAAAAGGTTTTTCATTTATTAAATTCTACACACATTGTATGAATTAAAGGTAGATAAGAAAAAACAATAAAAGCATTGCAATTTCTATATTAAGCAGTCATAGAAAAATATCCAACATATATTTAGTATTGGCATGTTAATTGCTTATATATTAAAGTATAAAAATTTAACAATAATTTGGAGGTATTTTAGATGTTAAAAGAGATTAAATGGAAAGTAAATAATTTGCCAAAAGGTGACAAGGAAAATTGTATTAAATTCTTAAATGAAGAAGAAATAACTAAGGTTAGAAATTTTCATAAAAGCTTTCCTCAATATAAAGAAACTCCATTAGCAAACCTAGAAGGTTTAGCAAAAAAGTTAGGAGTTGCAGGAGTATATGTTAAAGATGAATCTTATAGATTTGGATTAAACGCATTTAAAGTTTTAGGTGGTTCTTACTCTATGGGTAAATATTTAGCTCAAAGATTAGATACAGATATATCTGAATTAGGATATGACAAATTAACTTCAGATGAAATAAAAGAAAAATTAGGAGAAATAACTTTCTTTACAGCTACAGATGGAAATCATGGTAGAGGAGTTGCTTGGACTGCTAATAAATTAGGTCAAAAATCTGTTGTATTAATGCCAAAAGGTTCTTCTGAGTTTAGATTAAATAAAATTAAAGGAGAAGGAGCAGATGCTAGTATAACAGACTTAAACTATGATGATGCAGTAAGATTAGCTAATGATTATGCAGAAGCTGATGATCATGGAGTAATGGTTCAAGATACAGCATGGGATGGATATGAAGAAATTCCAGCATGGATAATGCAAGGATATGGAACTATGGCTCAAGAAGCGATAGAGCAATTAAAAGAATATGGAGTAGATAGACCAACACATGTATTTGTGCAAGCAGGGGTTGGTTCACTTGCTGGAGCAGTTCAAGGATATGTTGCTTCAATATACGATGAATGCCCAATAACAGTAGTAGTAGAAGCTGATGAAGCTGATTGTTACTATAAATCAGCAGAAGCAGGAGATGGAAAACCAAGATTTGTTGGAGGAGATATGCCAACTATAATGGCTGGTCTTGCTTGTGGAGAACCAAATACTATAGGATTTGAAGTATTAAAAAATCATGCTGCAGCATTTGTTTCAGCACCAGACTGGGTTTCTGCTAAAGGTATGAGAACATTAGGTAATCCTTTAAATGGGGATGCAAAGGTAATCTCTGGAGAATCTGGAGCAGTTACAACTGGTCTTTTAATAGCAGCTATGGAAAGAGAAGATTTAGCAGACTTAAGAAAAGATTTAAAATTAGATGAAAATTCAAGAATACTTTTAATAAGTACAGAAGGAGACACTGACCCTGATAAATACAGAAGTATAGTTTGGGATGGAGAATATCCAAGTATATAAATAATGATTAAAATATCATTATTAAGTAGCAATTTACATATTTAGAAAATATATAAATTCTAAAATTTAGAAAGTATATAACATATAATACATACATTATAAAAAATCTAGGGGGATAATGAAATGTTAAATGAACAAAGAAAACAAGAAGTAACTGAAATATGTCAAAAATTAATTCAAAATCCTAGTTCTTCTGGAAATGAAGAAGGCGTTGTAAAAGCAATAGAAGAATCTTTTGCAAAATTAGGTTTTGACAGTTGGTCAAGAGATAGATATGGAAATATAGTAGGATGCATAAAAGGAAACAAACCAGGTAAGAAAATATTATTTGATGGTCATATAGACACAGTTCCAGTTCCAGATGAAAGCAAATGGAGCGTTCCTCCTTTTGAAGGAAAAATAGTAGACGGGAAAATATATGGTAGAGGAACTTCTGACATGAAAGGTCAATATACAGCAATGATGTCAGCAGTTGCATACTTTGCAAAAGATACTAACAAAGATTTTGAAGGTGAATTA
>NZ_JBJODK010000019.1:0-62418 GCF_045900275.1 Clostridioides sp. GD02367
CTTGAATGATATTTCTCTTATCTTCTCCCCTTCTTTTTTAATGTCAAATTCACCTAAATTCACTATATCAACAGTTTCAAATCTTTTTTCTTTCTTTATAAATAAACTATCAAGTGGAGTTACTGGAAAATGGAAATCTATTTTTTCTTTTTCATTTTTTAGATATATGTCTATTACCAAGTTATCACTTCCTTTCTAAAATATGTTTGAACATTACACCGCAGTTTTCTTACCATATATTCACTTCCTTTGATTTTTTGTATAAAAAAACACCTACATGTTTGTAAGTGCTTACTGTATTTACAGTTTTACAATTAAATTTATTCATTAATTTAGATTCATTATTATTTTGTATAAAAAATTTCATCTTTTTATTGACTATAAAAAATATTATAGGTAATATTTTTTCTAATTTGTGGTATAATAAAAGCAAGAAGAACTACAATCTATTTAGTCGTAGAGTGGAGTTCATTAAAACTCAATCATTTTTTGGATTTAAACATAAATTTAAATTCAACTATTAGGTCACTCTTTGCACGAGAGTGGCTTTTTGCTTTTTTGATTAATTTACCAATTACGTAAGCTATTAGAGTAGCTGTTAAGCTAGCTAATACGCCAATCAAAAAATTATCCATACATACACACCTCCCTTCTATACGTTGGGAGGATAATCTTTTGTATGAACTCCACTCTATAAATTGTAGATTACATCTTCTTGCTAAAAATATTATAACATATATATTTACATATTTTTCCCATATATTGCTTTTTTCATTATAATCACATCCTTTCAATTAAAAAAACACCTACTGTTTAAGTAAGTGTTCTTTGATATTTTTAATTTTAAGTCCACATAGTTAGTATAAAATTATTTACTATTACTTTACTGTTTATCTCAAAAGAAGACTTTACATACCACTTAGTTAATATAAAACTGCTGTTCTTGTTTCCTCTTTTTCATCCTCAAAAAACTTTACATACCACATAGTTAATATAAAACTCTAAGAGCTGCCATTGCATCATCCATAAATTCAACCTTTACATACCACATAGTTAATATAAAACCTAAAAAAAGTACATTTCTTGCTATAACATCATAACGCTTTACATACCACATAGTTAATATAAAACAAGCTGAGACTCTTAATACCGCATTACAAAAAGCTTGCTTTACATACCACTTAGTTAATATAAAATCAGAAGACGTCGTAAGGGGCTTGTGGGAAGGTATTACCTTTACATACCACATAGTTAATATAAAACAATTTTGAAACATAATTCTTTAAGAGAAAAAGCATCTCTTTACATACCACTTAGTTAATATAAAATGCTTTGCTGAGACTCCAACTGTTCCTACTATAGACTACTTTACATACCACTTAGTTAATATAAAATAATAACAGAACTTACAGGAACTATAGGAGATTTAAACTTTACATACCACTTAGTTAATATAAAATCCCAAAATAAACTTAGCATTTTCAATACTTATACATATATAACTCTCTCAAATTTGCAGTGAACGGCTAGTAGCGCAATTGATAACACTTATCAAACCTGCTCAATGCCTTGTGTTCCAATTGTTAAACCATACTTAAACATAAAAATTGAACACTGCAAAACTCTTTCCTATATTATACCACTTTTTAACATACAAAGCACTTGAAACAACAGAATATCCAAGTGCTTTATCCATATTATTCTACTTATTTTCTCTCTCTTCTTGTTCTCTAAGAATACCTCTCAATATCTCTGCATATTCTTGAAATTTTTCTTCGCTATTTTGTTTTAGTTCATATAACGCATTAGCAAATTTCACAAAATACTCTATATCTTCATCAGTTTTTAAATTATATTCATTAAGTAAATTCTCACGCATTGTATTAATCCCCCCCCAAATTAAACTAAACTAAATTATTTAATACAATCTTATAAATTTACTCAATCTTATAAACTACATGATAATTCTTCTTTTCACCCTGTATCTTAGCAGGTCTATTATTATCATCTATCCAACACTTAACCTTATCTATTACACTTTGTGTATACTTATTGACACTTCCACTCCAACCTCTTTTACTCTCTAGTACTACTAACTTTTCATTATCTTGTATATCTAACTTCTTAATAATTTCACCTACTGCATGAAACGCAGGTTTATTAGACTTAGAATAAATATTTAACTTAGTTGCTATTTGTACTGTGTCAAAGAAGTGTTCCTTTTCTTCTATTTCAAGAGGTAACTCTATTCCTGCCTTTTTGTAAATAGTTTTTGCTGTAAGTAACTTTGCTTTTTCATCTATTCCAGCATTATTTAGAAAAGGAGTTAGTATTTCTATTGTTTTATTAACTGTGTCTAGGCTTTCTATTTCATTTGCCTTGTCACGTAGTGATTGAGGGTTGGCATTATTTGTTATGTATGCACCTGTTTGTCTTATACTTGGTAAAACTTCTCGTCTAAGCCATTTTCTAAACTGTACACCAATTGGTTTATCTGTGTATTGTAAAAATCCATATAAACCATCTTCATAAAAAATAGTTATACTTCTAGCTTTATTACTAATTATATTATTTGCGACTACATTTAAAGTAGTTACAAAATCATTAAATTCATTTCCTTTCAATACATCATACTCTTGTTCAATCTCAAAGTCTTCTGCTTTTATGCAATCCTGTATTGTTTTAGATACATCAGCATAATCGAATAATCCAACTATTTGATTAGCTATCCAACAAGATTTTTCTTTCCACATAAAAGTATAAATTTGACTTCCATTGAACTCTTTTACTATTAAATTTTTCATAATATTACACTCCTTAAATTTGAATTTTTTTAAGGAATGATGTATACTAACATTAGTATATTTGTAGTATACATCAATAGGGGTTACTCAATCTTTGGTCGGGGAGAGTGACCCTTATTTTTTATTCCTTCTCTTCTAACTTCTCAATACCTTTTCTTACAGCTTCATTTTTAGTAATACCATATTTTTTTGTATATGTTTCTAAAATTTCTTCATGCTTACTATCCAATCTAACTGTAATTCTTTTATTCATAGCAGTTTCCGTTTTAGGTCTGCCAACCTTATTTTTAGTTATAGTAATCACCTCCTGTATAATTATCGGCTGACACTTATTATTATAATTGATGTCTGCCAATAATTCAATAGGTTTTTACTAATTTTTTCTAATTATTTTACTCAACCGACCAAATTTGAGCAAAACAAAAGCACCTACCATAAAAGTAAGTGCTTTCTTTTTCTATTTAGTTTTTCTCCACATAGTTAATATAAAACGGAATAAATATATACATTTTATGCCAATTGATTCATTCTTTACATACCACTTAGTTAATATAAAACTGCTCTCTCGTAGTCTGGCAAATCTGTATATTCATGCTTTACATACCACATAGTTAATATAAAATATTGCATGGTTATATTATTGCACCACAGGACTTCACCTTTACATACCACATAGTTAATATAAAATACGAGGATTAAATGATAATATGGCAATAATATTGTCCTTTACATACCACATAGTTAATATAAAACACAAATCAATAGACTTAATTTTATGCGACCTTCCTTACTTTACATACCACATAGTTAATATAAAACCAGCATGGCGATTGGCAAGAGTAAATTACTATCAACCTTTACATACCACATAGTTAATATAAAATCTTTATAGTAGTAGTTTTTATTCCTTTATCTTTCAACTTTACATGCCACTTAGTTAATATAAAATTTGGAAATGTAAGCCAAACTGCACATCATTTAATAAGCTTTACATACCACTTAGTTAATATAATCTTCTATTTCCATTATACCACTTTTTAACATACAAAGCACTTGAAACAACATAATATTCAAGTGCTTTGTATGTTCATACTTATTTATTTTCTCTTGTTATAAATTCAATAATTCTTTTTTCTTCTTACTAAATTCTTCTTCTGTTATTGCTCCCATGTCTAATAACTCTTTTAATCCTTTTACTTGTTGTATTGCATCATCATTTGATTTTATTTGTTTTTCTTTATTATTTTCTAAATTATTCTTACTTATATTTATTTTTCTCCTTATATTGTCAATAAATTCTTGGCTATGAAAATTAAGTATTGAATCTTCAGCTATTATTTCCCTTAATTCTCCATGAGAAAAATATTCAATACTTATAAACAACTTTTCAGTTTTACTTTTTTTATTTCCAGTTCCTGACAACCCACCAACAATTGTTCCCATAGGGCCAAATAAAGTTCCTATAGCTGCTCTTCCAACAACAGACTTATTATTATATGCTATTTCTTTCTCACTATACTTATTTACACTATATAAATCAGAAAATTTAATACGCATTTTTTCTTCTTTTAAAAGTTTGCTCTCAATAACTAAACATGCATTATGGTTGTCAATAATTATACTTATTGCTTCACCCCTACAATTAGGAACTCCAACAGAATTATAGTAATCCATCTTCATTACCCCTTGTTTAACTATTTTATTTTTATTTCTTAATATAGTATCTGTCTTTTTATCTTGCATATCTGTTATATTTTGATTAATTATATTGCATATTTTATCTTTTGAGTTACTTTTAAAATACAATACACTTTTTTTGCTTTCTATAATTAGCATATCATTATCAATAAATACTTTCTCTATATCTAAAAGTTTTATTTCACTAATAGGTACTTGTTGCAATGTATATACAGATACTATTTTTTTATCTATATACATAGTACATGTAAGTTCATTGTTAAAATGTGGGTGCCCTTTTATATACATAAGCTTAAAATTCTTTATGTCATCTTTTCGTTTAAAAAAATTCATTTTAATCCCCTCATAAATCAAATCAATAGTCTATAATGTTATTATAACATCTATAAGGAGGATTTTTTTAACAATAATTCGACATTATCCAATATCTTGTAATGCTTCTCTTAGCTCATTTTCTACTTGAGACAATATTTCTTGTATCATTTCTTCTTTGTTATTGTTGTCTTGAATATTTATAGATATTCCACCAACATTAACCGCATTGCTTCCACTAGAAATTATGTTTTGTGGTTGAGCTTCTTGATAAATTCTATTTTCTGTATTATTAAATTCTTCTTGTCTAGTAGGAAAATCCCTAACATTATTAATAATATTAGAAGTACTATTTTGAACACTACTTGTAGAATTAAAGCTAGTTCCTAATTTTTGAGATATTGGAATTACATTATTACTTGCTTTAGTTCTAAGTATTTGCCCTGCTTGTTCATATAAACTTAATGCTCTACTTCTCTTGCTATTAGAAAGAGGAATGACCATTTCAGGACCTGCTTCTCCACAAATACTTGGTTTACTTGCAACACCACCATCTGCAAAATGGTCTAGTATATTGCTTACTCCACTCTTTACTATACTTACAAAACCGGTTATTTTAATGGAAAGTTTCTTTTTAAGAGAATCCCACGCTGATTTAATTGAATCCACTTTGCTTTTAAATCCATTTTCTACAAGACTTACAAATCCACTTATTTTTCCAGATAATTTAATCTTTAATCCTTGCCACCATAAACCAACTTGTTGGACTTTTTGTTGAAAACCATTACTTATAAAACTAACAAATCCACTTATTTTTTGACTTACATTAGCTTTTAAATCAGTCCACCATTGTTTTATTTGCCCTACTTTTTCTGAAAATCCATTATCAATAAAATTTACAACTGCTTTAAGTGGTGCTCCTAAAACCCCTTTTACACCTTCCCATAATGATTTAACTACATCTCCAATACCTTTGAAAGCATCAGAAAATCCTTGTTTTATTTTTTCACCATCACCACTAATTATTCCACCTATGATTTCAAATATTCCTTTTACTATATCAATTACACCTTTTATAGCACCTGCCACAGTGTTTATAATGGATGTAATTGCATTAATAACAGAAGTTATAACTAAAACTATAGAGGTCGCTACACCTTTAAGTAACCCTCCCCCTATATCTCCGAAAGTAGATACTAAGGAATCTTTTATCTGCTTTAAATAGTCTATAAAAGGTTTTGCTGCTTCTTTTAATTGATTGAAAGCATTTCCTAGCTCTTTGAAAGATGTTCCTACACTTTGTGTTGATTGTTTTAACTCATCCATATTAGTTTTAGTTGTTTTAGTTGTTCCATCATCTTTAACAGGCTTAAATAAATTTGAAAAGAAATCTTTTATTCCACTAAATGCCTCTTTTATTGGTTCGAGAGCTTTTCCTAACTCTGCAAAACTAGATTTTAAGTTATCAAAAACTGGTTTTAAACTTTCTTTCGTTTCTAAAACTTTTTGTTTTAAATTTTCGAAAGGTGTTTTGATATTTTCATCAAATACATTTTTTAAACTTCCAAAAGCTTCTTTTATACTGTCCAAAGAGCCCCCAAAAGTTTCTTTAAGATTAGAAAAAGATTGTTTAAATGTATCTATAGCAGGTTTTATGCCTTCTAAAAGTTTATTTTTTAATTCCGTTGCTTTGTCACCTACAAAAGAAATTATATTATTAAATACTTCTGTTGCAGATGTTTTGAGTTCTTCAAATTTCTCTTTAATTTTCCCAATACCTTCACCTATTTTTTGACCTAATGAGCTTATATATGCTTTTGCTCCGTTTGATGAAGCTTGTAACTCGTTTGATGCTTTCTCTCCAGATAAATTGACAGGTTGAACTTTTGGAGCTGCTTTAGCAGGATTTTTTAAGAAATCTTTTAATTCATTCCATTTTTTCTTTATACCTTCCACTTTTTTACCAAACTTAGTATCCAAAATATCGACTACAGCTTGGATTGGTGATGTCACAAAATCTATTAATCCACTCCATAATGATTTAACAATATTTATAACCCCTTTAAAAATAGTTTTAAACCCATTAGCAACTTGGCTCATATCTCCATTTATAAATCCTTTAGCTATATCAGCTATTCCTTTAAATACATCTATTAATCCATTTACTACTCTTGTTATTGTATTCACTATAGCTATTATCTTATTAATAATCACATTGAACGAATATATAAATTTTATTATAAAAACTGTTGCCAAAAATTTTATAACTGGTGATAATGCATTTATAAACATTGAGCTTAATTTAGAAAAAGTTAAAAACAAAGGTTTTAACGCACTTATAAGTTCTTTAAATTTACTTTTTATTTGTTCTATAAAAGGATTTAAAGATTTTAAAAAATTAGATATTGATTTTCCTATGTTTTTAATACTGCTCCTAAACGTTTCAGATTTTTGATAAGCAAGTAAAAATGTTCCTGCTAACACACTTATGGCTAAAACTATTGCACCAATAGGTCCAAGAATCCCAACTATTCCCCCAATTAGTGTTGATGCTGTAGCTATCTTTGTAATTATACTTATTACACTAGAAATTACTGTTAAAGCTTTAAAAGCCATAAATCCAGCAACAACAACACCAATAATAGAAATCACACCTTGTAAAACACTTTTAATTTTATCAAAGTTATTTATAAAATTACTCACAAAGTTTACAATTGAATCACCAACTTTAGGCATACTACTAATTATATTTTTCATAAAGTTTCTTGTTACTGGACCTAATTTTTCTCCTATACTAATTTTTACATCATTTATAGTGTTTTTTAATTTAGCGAACTGCCCATTCAAGGAATCCATCTTCATGTCAGCTATTCTTTTAGCTTCTTCCTCGCTTTCAGCTATGGCTTTTTTTAGTTTATTGTAGTCACTTTCACTAGCATTTACTATTGCAGCCCAACCACTTGAAGCATTAGCTCCTACTATATCTCCTAAAGCTCCTACTTTTTTCGTGTCACTAAGCTTACTAAGTTTATTTCTAAGTTCATCTATTGTTGCAGCTAAATCTAAGCTTCCACTTTTAGTTGTTTTCATTTCTATTCCATATTTTCTCATAGCTGTTGCGGCTCTCTTAGGCTCATTTATAAGTCTTAAAAGCCCCATCCTTAAAGAAGTCCCTGCCTGACTTCCTTTGATAGCGCTACTCGCCATTAAACCTGTTGCCAGAGCTATATCCTTCATAGGTACACCTAATGAACCTCCTAGAGAGCCAATGAATTTAAGTGTTTCCCCAAATAACTCAACATTGGTGTTAGAGTTTGTTATAGTTGCAGCCATAATGTCAACGAATTGTCCTGTATCTTTAGCAGTCATTCCTAACGCAGTTAATCCATCCAATAGTTATTATCTCTAAGCTTTTTATCTTAGACTCTAGAAGTTTCCCTCATTTTCATCGGCTTGTCTTTTCAAGCCTAGTTTGGCGTACATTTTCACCCTCGTCTAATTCGTTAGGGTGTTCGGCACTCTTGGGAGTATTATATTTATTCAACTCCTACGCTCTACGGTGTATTACAACCTTTCGTAATCTGTAATATTACCTCGGTACTTTCATATTCTTATTAAAAAACTTTAGTATAATAAAAAGCATCTTAAAATTTAAGATGCTTGATTCTTGTTATTTTTCATAAATTCTTCAAATTGTTCTTTCTTGTTATCTCCAAATCCATATAAATTGTGAAATTTATTATGGCATATCTCACATAAAGTTACTCCATTATCTACATTAGTTCTTTTCTCTTTGCACCAGTTATAACCATCTAAATGATGGGCTTCTAAATTTCCACCTTTATCATCACTACAACATTGACAAGTATAATTATCTCTTTCATATACAAGTCTTCTCCATGTGTTATACCCATCTATGCATCTTAATTTCACTCTATCTTCTTCACTTAAATCCAATTTGTAAAATGGATTATTTTTTCCTACTAAAATTACTTGTTGATGTTTAGCGTTACAGTCTTGTGAACAGTAATGATATTTATGAATTTTATATCTATGTCTCTTAACATTTATTTCTTTCCCACAATTATCACAGCTACAATTAATATCTCCACCTTTGAAATTTGGATTGCTTTCTTTTTTTAGAATTTTCTTTTGATGTTCTGCTTTACATATCTGAGAACAATAAAAGTTTTTTTTAGTTGTACCATCAGAATTTTTAATAGTACATTTAAGTATATTAATTTTTTTTCCACAATTACTACACTTAACATCAATATTAGCTTTTTTAAAGTTAGGATTACTTTCTCCTTTTAATGTTAGCTTTTGGTGTTTAGACCTGCATTCAGATGAACAATAATGGTGCTTTGACCTTTCTATCTCATATGGTCTTTTTTCTATTTTTTTGCCACAATAATCACATTTTGTTATTACTTTCGGAAACTTTAATTCATTGGAACATTTCCTTGAACAACACTTCTGATTAACCTTTCCATTAAATTCTTTCCCACAATTTTTACATAGATTTTTCATTTTTAAATACCTCCGCAGTATTTTTCCTACTTAATTTATAAAAGGGAAGAAGTCTCGGAAATACTCCTTTTCAATTAGGCTCGCGACTTCCTAATCTATCCCTATAAATATTATACTATAAATTATCAATTAGAACTTAGAATCTACCGATTTTGCCGAATGTTTTATGCTATAGATTTCTCCATAACCGACCAATGTATTTCAGTCACAATATCAGACGTTAGTGCCAAATCTGTTCCTCCTGTTGCTGCTAAATTCAAGATGCCTGGCATACCTTCGATAATCTGATTAGTTTTCCAACCTGCCATACCTGCATAATACATTGCATCAGCCACTTCCCTAGCTGAATATGCAGTTGTTTTTCCAAGTTGTCTAGCTTTATTTGTTAAACTTTCTATTTCTTTTCCGCTTGCTCCTGTGACAGCTTGAACATTTTTCATTCCTTGTTCAAAATTAGCAAAAGTTTTTATAGAAGAACCAAACCCTATACCTCCAAGTGCAACAGTAATTGCTGTTGTTAATTGAGCGAATTTACTTATTGCTCCACTTATAAATGAATCTATTTTACTTCCAATACCACTCAAAGTTGGACTAGCTTCATCTTTTAATTTTACAATTGCTTGATAAGTCTTATTAGAAAACTCTTGTAATTTACTCTTAGTACGAGAAATAGCATTTAATGCTTCTTCACCTTTTGCTTTAATATTTATTATTGTGTTGTTTTTGAGTTCTCCTAACTTACTTCTAGTTTGAGAAATAACTCTTAGTGCTGGGTCAGCTTTCATATTCAAGCTAATTATTGTAGCCACAGTCAAATTTTGTACCTTTGCCTTTACTTTATCTACAATTTGACTAGCTTTGTCTCTAGCTTTTAACAAAACTTCTCTTTGTCTACTTGTAAGTAAACTATTTACTTTATTTTTAACTCTATTTACAACGCTAGATGCTCTATCTTTTGCGTTTATAGTTGTAGATATTGTTCTACTCACTCTTTTCAAGTTGTTGCTAATTCTATTTACAACACTAGACGTTTTATCTTGAGCTTGGATGGCTGGATTAGCTTTTATCCTATTAAGTGCTTTCATCCTTTTTTCAGTTTGCTTCATGTATCTTTCCATAGCACTTAATTTATTTTTAGTTTGTTCATCTCCTGTAATATCAATAACAACATCAATGTGATACATCTCTTTTTTAGCTATTTCTCTCACCTCGCTTTCGGTTTAAATTTTATTTCTTTTTCATAGCTTTGTTTTCTTGCTCTATTTCATGTTGAGTAAAAACTCTAAGAAGCTGTTGAGGTGTTTTCTCTCTTTTTAGAAAATCTTCAGGAAGAACACTATGTTTAACATATGCATTATATAAAATAGTAATCTCCCCACCTCTTTTTATTAGTTTTTTATATCATCATCACTTAATTCTTCATAAAATCCAGATAACTCTAGTACTTCATCACTAATTAATGCGATTTCACCTGCTAAAAACTTTCTTCTTATAAATTCCACCCCACTAGAAACATTCATAGAATTAAGAAGCCTTGCATCGCCAAAATTAGGAACTATTGTAGCTTTTTCTATTAGAGCTATATTAAATTCATCTTCCATTAGTTTACTTTCCCTTCTACCCCTTACCTTAGTAACTTTTGTATATTTTTTCTGCAATGCACTTATCTCTTTTTCTGTTAAAGCTCTAAGTGTGAGTGGTATATCTAACCTTTTTACAAAAATAGTTTTTTCAGGTAATATAGCATCCTCTGTTAATTTCATAATTATATTATCTTCTTGTTGCTTTGCTATTTCATCTTTAGTAAGCTCTCTTTCTTCTTCTATTTCTTCATTTAAAAATTCTTTATCTAAGTTTGCCATTTTTAACTTCCTCCAATTTTATAGTTTTATAAAAAGCTACACATAAAATTAATTACGTGTAGCTTAAATTTATTTATTATGCTATTTCATCTAACAACTCATATCCTTCAAAAGTTCCATCTATTTGTATTTCTATATTTTCATCAGATTTTATGCTTGCTAGTTGTATTTTATCTACCATGCAATTTTTATATCTAATTCTTTCATATCCAACTAGCCCAGGATTTTCTATTTCTGTAATTATTTCAAATTTATTAAATCCTTTTTTAATCCATTTAGACGTAGTTTTAAGTACAGTAAAAGAGAAAGTACCTTTTTGAGTAGATGCTTTATTAAGTTCCCATTTGCAACCAATTACTCTAAAAGTCTTTTTATCATTTTCTACCTCAGCTGTAAATTCTGTTCCATATCCTTCTTCTTCTCCATCAATTATTATTCTAGCATTTGAACCATCAACAACATTTGCAGCATCTATAATATTTTCATCATATTTGCTCATCTTTTACACCTCCTTTATCCTAAATAACCAGTACCATATATTTTTTTCATCACATCAACCTTAATAGCATCCCATTTCCAATAAAACTCATCTGCTTTGGCAGTTGCTTGAAGCTCTGTATCTATATCAACATTAAACTCTGATATAATACCTTGTGACATTAATTCTTCAAAATATTTCTTTAATGCACATATAACAGTTGTCTGTCCTGTCGCATCATTAAATATTTTCCCTACAAACTCTTTTCTTTTCAATGAAGTATCTTTATTTATAGTGTTAATAAACATAATATTAGAGATATATCCCATAGCTTCATTCTTATCATCTACATACTTTTTAAATGTGTTTACATCATCAACTATAATCACGTCTCCATCATCAAAATCAAGTATTAATGTTCCTGACTTTAAGCACTCTTTAATCTCCGATTGGCTTAGACGTGGTTCTACTTCCTCAAATATAGTCTTAGCATTACATACACTACCTGTTATGCCTTTGCTTACTGCTAATGCTCCTATATAAACAGCTACTTCGCTAGGTGTATATTTTATTCCCTCATAATAAGCTGAGCTTCCAGTGTTAATTATATTTTCATCATTAAAACTTTTTGATTTATCATTAATTTGTTTTATATTATCCTCTGTTTTTCCACCTAGAAATAACAGTATGTCTTTTCCTAATTCTTTATTTTTAGCTACCCAAGCCTTTGTAGTTTCTTGTAAAGCTTCCTCAGCTACACCATCAAGTACAAAGCTATCAAAACTATATCTCTCAAATTCTTCTAATGCTTTTAAATAAGACTCATTTGTTATAGATGTGCAACCATCATTACCACCCTCGAGTGCTACATTTACTAAGTTTGCTAATGTTGTATCACTATCAGCTACTTTAGTTGCAATTACATACTCATTATCTAAATTAGAGTTTATTTCTAGCACTATTTCATCTATAGTACCTTTGACACTTGAACTAAATAATTGCTTAGTTCCTTCAAAGAATATAAAGTCTTTTTTATCTGCATCAACTAAATTAGATTTTATTGTTACATTAAAGTTTCTAGCTGTTGGATACTTAGTTTCTAGCTTAATTACATCTTTTGCACTATTCTCTGTAGTATCTTTTAGTGTTAATGTCCCCTTCTTTTGATTTCCATCTACAAGCCTATATAAAAGTAATTCCTTTACATTCCCTAATAAAGCTAATTTACCTAACTTATATGCTGAATAGTTCATATCATCACCAAATAAAGTTTTAAGTTGTCTCAAATCATTTTTTATTGTTATTACCTTACCAACTTCTCCCCAATTAGCCCTAATAGGCATTGCTAATCTACCCTTTAAACCTGTGTTTGCAGACTTTTCTGCTTGTGTTTTAAAGCGATTGTAAAAACCAGGTATTTCTTTTTTCTCTTTTTCATTCCATGTTCCAGTTGCCATATACTATTTCACCTCTCTTTCTAAAAACTCTTTTATTGCTTTCTCAAACTCTGATTTTGTAAGTTCTTCTTTCTTACAATTAAATAAAGCACCTGCAACTACTTCTTTCTTGTAGCCAAGTGCTTCACTATTTTTTAAGAAATCATTTTTCAAATATTTTTCTTCCTGCTTACTCACATTAATCTTTTTATTATTTGTTTCAGCCAACCCTTGCACCTCCTATCTTAAGTTTCCATTACTATAAATTTCATTCATAATAGGTCCTTCTCTTTTTATCTTACCTATCATTTTAAATACTACAGTTAATTGTCCTGTGGTAAACATGTCTGATTCTCTATCTTCAACTACACTAACAAGAGTTAAGTACATATTCTTATCTTCTCTAAGTCTTACTCTCTTATCTATTATTAACTTAGTCTCCAATTCTTCAAGAAGCTTAACTATTTCATCTTTATTTTTACTTACAACATGACATTTCATAGTTTTAGTAATCTCAATCAGACGATAGTTAATCCTTTTATTTTCAATATTTGTAGTTCGCCATAATGCACATGGAGCTATAAAGTTTTTCTTCCAATTATCCTTGTAACTCTCGATTTCTAATAAATCTTTTGTGTACTTAGATAAAGCTTCAACCCATCTATCACTAGTTATATCTTCTTTATCATCTAAAGCTATTACACTAAACCTTAGACATCTTATTATAGCTTCCCATTCTTCATCTATGACATCTTGACCAACTGCACCTTCATAAATACATGTAAATACCTCGTTGGTAGTATCATCTGTTATAGTTTTAAAATCTAATATTTCTATAACTTCTTTTGTAAGTTCATCTAATTTATTAAATGTGGTTCTTTTCTCATATAACCAAATATTTATGTTTCTTCTAAAACCTATAACCTCGCCCTCGCTGTCAGAATCTTCGCCTTGAACAATTACAGCATATGGTTTTATAGTCTTTTTATTAGGTACAGTTGGTTCATAACAATCTTTAAGCCTTGGTATATTATCAATTAAGGTTTTTCTTATTCCTGCTCTCATATTATTTACTCCAATGCCCTTCTATTAATTTACCTATCTTAGGCATATTCCTGCTGACCGTAGTTTTTAAAGAATGTGTGCCTTTAGTTCCAGGATGTTGGACCTTCATAACAGGATGTGAAGCTCCATTCCAAAACAAAGCTTTTGCACTTCTTGGTTTTATAACATGAGGTGCTGAACCTTCCTCTAAAACAGTTCCATAGTCAACTCCATGCCCTAATCTAACAATGTATTGATTTCCTCCACCTAGACTAGTTCCTGTTATACCTTGTCTTGCATTCCCTGTCCTATCAGTCCATTTTGCACTACTCTTAGCTTCTCCTTCTAACATAAAAGCTATATTCATACACAAAAGTGGCATTGTAGACTTCTTCCTATCAATTTCATTTATAGCCTTAGTAAACACACTCATAATAAATCACCTCTAATCTAGCTTTTCAAGACCACATATATAACCACAAACCTGTTCCTCAACTACAATAGGATTTACATAGTTTAGTTTCATAGTGCCTTCAATACATTTAAAAGTTATATCACTTTCAGTATTTAATCTTAAACTAGCTTCTCTATCTGCAACCATACCAAAATTTTTATTTTTATAAGCTGTACCAATAGTTTCACTATTTATTACTGTATCATTAGTTTTTTCGGGATATATAACTACTGTTAGTTCTTTTATTTCATTTGTAATCTCAATAGCTCCATCCACTATTTGTTTAATTTCCTGCTCTATAGTTATTGTTTGAGGATTTAAAGCTATCCCTCGATTAATAGTTTTTATTATCTTATCAGCTCTTAATTTTCTCATTGGCCATCAGCTCTTATCATAGATGTCTTATATCCTGTAATAGTTGTTTCATTCTTTGATTTTTCTTCTAAATAGTCAGTTTTATATATATCTGCTAGAGTTAACCAATACGAACTGTTGCTAGACTTAGTTTCGATAGGACCTATTTTTATTTCATCATCTGTAGCACCTTTTAATAAACAACCTCTCCATGAAGCTTTTAGGATATTATTATCATTAGATTCAAGAAGTAACTGTAATTGTTCATCTGTAAAATAAGGATACTCTTCTTCTTGCAAATTGAGTTTTAATTTATCTAAATTGTTAATAGCCATGTCTACTCACCATCTTTGTTGAGAATCTCATTATTATTCTTTTCCTCAGCTTCTCCTATTACTTCTATATATCCTTTTTCTTCCATAGATTCTTGGTCTGCTTTTCTAATCTCAAATACATCACCTATTTTATAGCATTCATTATCATACTTTAGATATACCAAAGCTTTTACTTGCATTAAATTATCTTTCTTTTTAGCCATAATATCCTCCTTTTTTAAGATGCTACTGTAGCAAAGAAGCAATCATCTGCTCTTTCAAAACTTGGTATTCCTACCATAGAAACTTTTGTATCTATTGCAACAGGGTCTTCCTTAACCATAGTTGTAATTGCTATGCCAGTTTTTACAACTTGTGTATCTAACTTACCACTACCATATTGACTGTCAAATTCTTCAGGAGTAGTTCCAAATATGGTTTTTCCTAATGTACCTTTTGGAATCAAAGACACAAGATTGTCTTCATAATAATTCATTGAAATTTCTTCTTCATTCAAGAAAGTTCCATTTAGAATTGCTACTTCTAAATCTAACTTTTTCTTTAAAAATGAAATATAATCTTCATCAGTAATTATAATATCTCCAAAGTTTCTAGTTTTCAAATCTTTTGTTATAGCTTCATTTTGAGTTATATATATAAAGGTCTTTTCAGTTAATAACATTCTTGTTGGTTTTTCTAAGCCTTCATCTACAAATACTTTTTGCCATCTTTTTATGTCTCCCACTATATCAGCTTTAGGGTCGCTCCACATTGCACTTCCTGTTAAAGCTTCTTTATGGTTAGCTGGTATATCATAATCAACAACAACATCTCCATCTTTTGTAATCAACTCTATTTCACCTTTTTGCATCAATTGAGCTCTCATTCTTGTCATTTGAACTCCTGCTCCATCAACTAGATTTGCATAATTTTCAAAAACTGTTTTTGTCAGAAATTCTACTAGATTTTGATTGTTAGCATCTTGATATATAGTTAATTGTCTTCTGTCATTTTCATCAATTCCAACAGCTTCTTTAAAGAATGGCATTTCTTTTTTCTTTATAGATACATCTGCTTTTAATGCTCTTACTTTTGCTGCTGAATTAAATGTACTCATTCTTAATGCAACTGGATTTTTCTTACTACCTTTTGCTATTTCTATCTCTGTAGATAATTGCTTTGTTACTGGAAATAGAGCTTCATCAATAGTTACTCTTGGTGGTAAGTTTTTAATATATAAAGCTATTTCCTTTGAATTTATAAAGTTTTTTAATTCCATTAGTCTTTTCATCCTCCCATTATATAAATAATATTCTTCCTGCTACTGCTTTTTCAGCTTCGACAGTTATTTCTTCATTTGTGTATTCTTTTAATCTAGTTTTATTAAGAAAGCCGTGTACTAACACTGGTAATATTTCTGTTCCTTTTGAATCATTAAAGTCAACCTCATTAAATACTACTCCATAAGTTGTTGCATCATTTACAGGTATTCCACTACTATTTACTAAAGTACCTGCTGGTAATACACCATCAACTAACTTACTTTGTACATCTGTCTTTTTTACCTTAAAATTTAAATTTATATAATGCTCTCCTGCTATATCTCTAATGTCTTTTTTGCCTACAGAAATTGTTTTTGAGCTTTGTCTCATTTTTTTATTCCTCCTTTATAATTTATTTAAAAAAGCTATCTAGTGATTCTGTAGCTTTACTTGCTTCTGCTTTTTCAGCTGCTAATCTCTCGCCTAGACTCTTTTTCTCGCTTCCTTCTTCACTTGATGTAGTAGAACCTAAGTTATCAAGTTGTTTACCATCTATTTTTATCTTTATATCTTCTTTATCTTTAAATAAATAACTATCACTTTCTTGATAAGCTTTTATTTGTTCATCTAAGCCAATGAAATTACCATCAATTAATTTAACATTTTCTTTGTTTATTAGGGCTGCTAAAGCTTTTGGATTTTTAGGATTATAACTTTCAATAGCTCTTTCAAAAGCTGTATTAAATTTTAAAACCTCAATTTCTTTTTCTGCATTTTCTTTAATTTCTTTATTTGCATTTTTAAGACTTTCAATTTCATCAGATAATTCTTTGTTGTCTTTAACTTTGCCTTGCAAGTCATTTAATTGCTTATCTCTATCCCCTATTTGCTTTTTATACTCTTTAATCTCTTTATTAGCATTTTCTAACTCTGTCTTTTCAACATACTTAGAGTTTTTAATATTATCTAAAAGAAGCTTATTTTCTTTATCTTTAGATAATTTTTCATAAACTTTTTGTCCTTCTTCATCTCCAAGTAACTTTTTAAAATACTCTAACATTCAATTCCCTCCTTTAATGATTTTTGTAAATTTTTTACTACTTCATTTGTTACAAGATTTAAATCAAACATATTAGGTATTGATATTTCATCTGAAACAAGTTTTATTATATTTTCACTTATTATCAATGTATAATGAGAATTATAATTTTCTCTTAAAAAATCTACTACTGGATTACAAAGAGATTTCAATTTATATAACTCTAACTCTTTCCTTAAAACATTTTTTTCTTTCTTTTCATTATTTAATTTTCCTTGTAAACAATTTATTTCTTTAGATTCTCTTACTACTGATTTTATTCTTTCTTCTTCTAAATCCATACTTCATGCCCTCCTTATAATTAAGCATAATAAAAGCACTCATTAATATTTAATTAATAAGTGCTTACTTTATTTTTGTATCAATTTCTTTAACTTTTCTTTATACTCAGCATAACTATTGTATTCATCATAGTTAAACCCAGGTGCGTTTTTACCATATTTCTCTTTATATAATCGTCTTAACTCTAACAATTTTTTATCTTTTCTCATTTCTTCAAGCAATCTAAATCCCTCCTAACAATTCATTAAATATTTTATCCAAATCATTTAAATGTTCTTTAATAAAACTATTTATTTCTTTATTATTTTGATACTTTAGTGTAAATAAATTAGCAAATATTTCTTTTTCTTTATTTCTGTTTTTACTCCAATATTTTTCGCTATGAGTTGCTAATAAATCCTCAAATTCATTATTAGATAATGCTCCTAGTATATCACTAATAAATTCATTATTATACAACTCATTAGAATTAGTATATATACTTTGCAAGTTCTCAATATTCTTCATAACATATATAGAGCTATTTTCAATAGCTTTTTGGAACTTAATATTATTATAGCTCTTAATTTCTTTTATATCAATTCTATGTGCAAACTCATGAAGTAAAGCAGCTTCTTTATTATATGATTTAAATTCCTTAATATTTGGGTTAATACCAACTAAATCAACCTTAGTATAATAAATAAAAGGTATTTTTTGACTATTATCAATTAGTATTTTGCTTGGTTGCACATACTTGTTAATATATTTTTGAACTTGTTTAGGTGCTTTCTTTGACTTATTCTTAATTGAATTAGTAAGGTTCTTTTTAATTCTATCATCTTTACTATTTGTAGCTATTTTATTCTTTTTATTTCTTTGTTTCTTAATAAGTGGAACACTATTATTTTGCTGTACTGCTCCATTATACCAACTATCAAGAATATCATTATCTCCACCAGTTGCCCAATCATTCATCATTTTAGAAGCTTCACTAATTGGTACAATTACTTGAACTGGATAACATAAACAATTAGGGTGTGGAATAGGATATTTTTCGGGTGGGAAAACTCCCTCACCTAATCCATATCTATTTTGCCCTGCATACTCGTCACATTCATCCTCGCCCCTCCATTTTACTTGTCTAATATAATGTTGAGAACTTAGGTTCCATTGCAGACCAACGCAAAATGGATTATTTATCGCATTTTGAACACTTGTTTCTACAAAAGCATGTGTTATAGAGGTTCTAGCAAGTCTTTGAGCTTGATAAGATATACTTTTATTCATTCCAATTTCTAACGTCTTAGCATCTGTTCTTTTAGTTGGATTAACATAATTATCTAAGCTCTTTGCTAAAATTTTTGCATTAGCACCTCTTGCAACATTAGCTTTTATTAATCTATCAATATCTTTTCTATTTTTATTACTATAACCCCAAATCCTACCCTCTAATGACTTTTTATCTTTATAAAAGTTACCTGTAACTAGTTTTTCCACTACACTAGTAGTTGTCTTTATACACATAGCATCACATGCAAGGTTCATAGCTGTATTTGGAACTATTGATTGATAGTAATACATTTGTAATTCTTTAGATATATTAGAAGCTTCTATTACACTTTTTTCTGTAATAGGTACTAATCTTTGATTTAACTCGTTAATGTACTTCTCGATTGATTTATTTAGCTTTTTTAAGTATTTAGTATTTAGATTTAACGCTTTATTTTTAGCAATATCACTTAAAATAGTTTTACTAGCATCTTTGTAGACATTTAATATCTCTAATTGTACTTTTTTATCTAATAATAAAAGTTTTTTTCTAGATTCAAGAACTTTTTTTGTATAAGAGTTGTCTTTCATATTAATACCTTGTTATTCTTCAATATTCTTATTAGAATTTTTATTATTAGATTCATTATTTAACTCTTCATCAATATTATCAATCTCTATATCTGCGTCTTTTCTGAACTGGTCTTGCTCTACTGATTGTATTTTTTCAATATCTTCTAATATTTCATTAAAAGATGTTTCATAATCATCATCACTACCAAAGTCTTTTATGTAACTTCTATGACTTCTAACATTATTGTTAACTTCCTCCATTGCTAAACGCTTGTTGTCTTCCTCGTCTTCGGGTATTGGGAATTTCTTTTCTAAAACTATTAAATAGTCTAGTTTAGTCCAAATTTTATCATAGTTATCATAACAATTAAGTTTGTCACATGCTTCAATTATTAAATTAATCAATAATTTTATACCTGGTTCCCAATCGTTCCACTTCTCGTAGCATCTAGCTATTAAATCATAATAAATATACTTCAAAGCTTTAGCACTAGGGATATTAAGAAGCTGTTCAGGCTTTGGAATACTCAATTTATCTGACATACTATCTTCAAGTCTCTTTAAAAACATATTAATTGGTTCAGCACTAGAGAATGAACTTTCAACCCTTTTTGCTTGTGCCTGTTTCCCATTTTCACTTGCATCATTACTTTTTAATGGCATCAGTGCATTAGGAGCTATTTTTGTTTTATTTACAGTTTCCTCAGTAGCATCTATAATAGCTGTTTGACCAAACATTTGAAATCTTAGAGCATCTGAGAAATCAGAAACTCTTCTATTGAGCTGATTTTGAAGCTCTTTTAACTGTGTTATGTCACTTTGACCTCTTGTATTTATTAGGTCGCTTTCATTTAAAAATAATATGCATGGTATTTTTGTAAATATTGTATTATATGTTTCAACACTGATAGGATTACTTAAATCTTTCTCTTTGAACTGTTCTATTTTAAACTTACACACATCATTTTCTAAATAATAAGTATATCTATTGTATAAATTATCATCATCTATTTTACTTATAAATCTAACCACTACAACTTTAGTTAGATTACCTTTCATATCAACTTCATAATTAAAGTCGCTTGAATCGTGGTAATATAAACTAATTGGTTCATTTTTATTAGCTTCAATCCTTAATAATACTCTTTTAGTTACTGTTGCAATCCTAAAAGCTTTTAGTGTCTCGCTCCAAAATTTATTATCATCTAATATATCATCAATGAAAATTCTTAAATTCTCACAAGCTTCTTTATCTTTTTTATCTCTAGCTTTAAACAACAAATTAGGCTCTTTTCCTAAAAAAAATCTTGCTTGTTTTTTTATTAATTGTTCTATTTTATTGTCAATTAATTGTGTTGGAACATAGTCTAAATCATCATTTACAACCCAACTTTGACCTAATAAAGTTTTATCAAGTTTATACTTATCTTCTTCGCTAACTGCACCTTTATAGAAAAAATAATCTTCTTTTATCTTTCTCATTTCTTTCTTTTGTTCAGATGTTAAACCAAGCAAAGTATTTTTTACACTATCCACTAGAATATGACTCCTCCTTTCTTATTATATTGATTTTGTATATTATTTTTCTTCAGTCCTAATCCTTTGTTATAAATATCATTACTATATTTTAGCTCTTTAATGTCTGATACCTCATAACCGTCAAGTGCATACCATATAGCACTAAATGTGTGAGGGTCTATATTAAATTCATCATATATTAGGTTGCTATTTTTATCTGTAGCATATGTTAGGTTCTTTAATTCTTTTATTGTGTGTTTACACTCATTTGAACAATAAATTTTTTTAAATCTCTTAACCTTCTTAGTATTTTGTAGTCTACTTCCAGCGTATTTCTTAGCACCAAATATATTAAAACCTTGTTGTCTAAAATATTTTATAGTCTTAGGTTCAGCAGCATCAGCTTTTATTAGTTCTTGAGTATCTTTAAATTCCTTAATATCTTTAACAGTCACATCATCTGTAGTTTGATTCTTATAGTACTCCCAATAGATATACAAATATTTGTTTTCATGGTCTATAGCTAATCTTAAAAGTGCATTGTATGATTTTTCAAATCCAAAATCGAATCCAACTTTATAATACCTTTGTGGTATATTAGATATTTTATTTATAACTTCTTGATGTTCCATAACTTCAAACTGTGGTAATACCTTAGTTCCATTTATACCAAATCTTCCTTTTCTTGCTATTCTGTATAAATCGTAGTCATATTCTTTCATTTCATCAAGTTGCTCTATATAGCTTTTTGGCAGAAAAAAATTATCATCTGCAACTGAATGATGATAATATGTATTATTTTTTATTACTATTCTATTTTTATATAACACAGTATCATCTAATATAAACCTGTCTTTTTCTTCATCTCTAAAGAAATGTTTATAGGTCCAGTTATCTTCGCCAATTGGATTAGTTGAACAAATTATATGATTAGATAGACTAGGATGTCTCAAACGTCCTAAGAGTTCTTTAAAGCCAGTGTATTTGACTTCTGAACATTCTTCCAACCATATTATAGATACACTATTTATTGATTTTAATTTGGCTGGATTATCCATGCCTTTAAAAATTATCTTACTCCCATTTGGAAATATAACTCTCATAGGGCTTGTTTTAAATGATAATATATCTCCTAAACCCATACTTTCTGCAACTTCTTCTAATAGAGAAAAACAACTATCTCTCATTGTGTCATATACTTCTCTTACCACTAAAGCTTTTCTTTTTTCTTCAAGAAGCTTAATAATTAATTTAGTTGCTACATGATAACTCTTTGAACTTCCATATCCTCCAACAAGAAAATAAAATTTGTAATCCCAATTGAATATAAAATCATAAAAGTGGTCATTTGATATAAATTTACTTTCCATTTTCTCTACTCGCTTTCATAACTTTTACAGTTATCTCTTTATCTGTATCATCTTTACTTAGGTTATCAACCTCACATTTTAACTTTTCAACTCTATTTTTCTGCTCCTCTGTAGCCAAATTCCAATCCTTATGAATCATTTCATCATACTGCTTAATTAAACTCCTTAACTCACTCATAGCCCTACTCTGTGCATTAAGAAAAGATGCTTGCCTATCCCACGCAAATTGAAATTCATACTCTATCCTCTCGCCATTTTCTGTACTTTCATGTTTCTTGAGTTCCTTAATCATTTCTTCTTTATCTTTTACATACATTATCTTTTGTGCTCTTATTATTGCTGCATATTGAATGGTTATCTGTTCCCAAAGAATATCGAATTTATCTTTTATAGATATTTCTTGTATTAGCTCTTGAGTTTCTTTGGGCAAATATTTTGAGAAGAAACCAAACTTTTCAGCATTCTTATTTCCAGGAGGTCCAGTGGCATTTTTATTACCTATGGGTGCACCCCTTTTACTTTTAGGTGCACCTTTCTTTTTTTCACTAGACCAATTGTATCTTTTTATCCATGACTTTAAAGTGTTTAAACTAATGTCATACTTTGCTGATATTTCCTTTTGTTTCATACCTTTTAGGTAATCTTGTTTTACCTTTTCTTTGACATCTTGCACATCACCACCTCGTTTGTTTGTCGTTTTGAGAATAAAAAAAGAACTCTGGTTAGAGTTCTTTAGTTTATTTAAAAATTCTATCTATCTTATTTTTTTCTTTTGGATATTTATTTTTAACTTCTTTTTCTATGTATTTATTAAATTTGTTTTCCTGTGTAATTCGAATAATTGGCGCAAATGCAACAATCATTCCTGATACCATAACTAACATTAAATCATCTTTTTCAATTAAAAAATTGCTTTCTAAATTCAATACCTCTAAAATTTCATCTGTAATTATTGACTTTTTTACATTAAATTTATATATATTCATCTGCCAGTAACAAAGAATATATATGCTTCTTTCTAGCATTTTATTTATGTCATTTTCATTTTTTTGATTCAAATGTTTAATAATATTCTTGAATATCTCAATATAATAAGTATCTATTTTTAATATTTTATCTTCATTTTCTTCAGAGTACTTATCATCATAAATGTTAAGCGTCTTATCAGAAAAAAGCATTCTAATCTTTTCATTTTCATTTTTTGCTTCTTCTAATCTTAAAGTAGCATTTTCAATGTTATCAACTATATCCTCCAGTTTTTTGGATGTATCTAAAAGACTATCTTTAGTGTTATCTGATTTAGTCTCTCCTATTAAGGTTAATATAATTGCTAAAACAGATAATATTATTCCAGATAAAGTTGCCCCAAAAGCAATCCATTGTGATAAGTCTTTATTATCATATCCTCTATCTGTTATAACAACCACTAATGCTAATATTAATATAACTATAATATAAAACATGTGAACTTTCAGTTTATCCTTTGAAAAAATTTTATCTGAATCCATAATTCCTCATCTCCCTCCAAAGTATAAAATTCAACTTCAAAGGTCAATATCCTTCAACAATCGTTCGACAACTACAAAATAATATAAAAAAGACCAAGTCGAGATAACTTAGTCTTTTTCAAGAGAATATATTATACACTTGTTTCATACTACCATTATAACAGGATTAAAATATCATTAAAATATCATCTTTTTATCATATATTTATCAAACAATTGATTTTAGACCATCTACACCAAATAAATATATACCAAGTTCTATTATCATCTCATTAACCCAACGTCTTGATGTAACTACTCCACAGTTTAATATTTCTGATATTTCTTCATAAGTTTTTTCATCAAAATAGTAAAGCTCCAATGCTCTATATTTTTCATATGATTGTAATCTCTCTTGTCTTAACTTTAAAGTTTTTAATGCTGAATCTATATGAGCTATCATAATAATAGTTCTTGTTTTACTTTTTTTAATGCTTAAAATATATAACTCTTCATCTTCAAAATCAGATAAATTTTCTTCTAAATAATCTACTTCTTTAGCTTCACTTACTGCTGAGTTTATATGTCTTTTAAAATCATTATAATGCTTCATCAATAATCTAGTATTATATAAGACTCCTTTTTTTCTCTTTTCTCTTTCTTCTTTTCTTAATTCTCTTACAATTTCTTTTATACTTTCTTTATCCACTTAAACAACTCCTTTTTCTATCTTTAAATTTCATATTAAGCTTATATAATCTTATGTACCTCTCCAAGCTCATTATCTTCACTATCAAAGACTTTATAGATTACAACATTGCCTCTTTGTCTTTTGAGCTTGTAATTTACTGTTATATCTATAATTGATTTTCTCTTCAACTGAAATACTACAGTGCTATTTCCATAATCTCTGTAATTACTTATTAATTCTTTTATATTTATTTCTTGTACTGATTTCTCCATTGTACCATCACTATTCATAAAGTAAGATGTATCTCCAAATACTTCATCAAATACAGAATGCATACTTTCTTGTATTTTTTTATTATTTTCTATAAAATTATCCATATGGCTCCATAAAGCATTAAATAGTGGCATTTCCCAATCTGGACAATCAACAAAATCTTTATATCTTCCTTTTCTCCATCTATATTCTCCATGATGAACAAAGATTAATTCATATATAAAGTTAAAATCTCTACTCATTTCTTCTTTAGAATGTTTTTTCATAAATTCATGGTATTCATCTAATATCTTTTCATTAGCTCCAATCAATTGACATATTTCTTTTTTAGTAAATTCTTTATTTATACTATCAAATAATGGTATTAAAGCATTTCCATAGGCACATATAAGAGATTCACAACTATCAAGTAAACCTTCTAAATAGTTTATATACTCTTTAATCTTAGTCTTATTACCAAGTTCTTGCTTTAAATACGATTTATATTCTCTTCTTTTATCTCTTATTCTTTCCATGTCTTTTAAGTTATCTCTTATTTCAAACTTGTATTTCACTAATAAATTACTTAAAAATAATCTATCATTAACCGTATTCTCAGTAAGATAAACCTTTGCTCTATCCTTTTGAATTCCAGAAAAAGAATTTAATGCTTTTTCCAATACTTCTTTTTCTCTTTCTTCTTTTGTTTTAAACGCAGTTATCATATTAATTCCTCCAAAATAATCATTTTTGAATAGAATATACTATATTAGTATATCCTATTTTATTTTATACTAGGTATTATATAGTCATATTATGCTTACTTATTTCTAGTAGACACTTTTCTTTAAGATTTTGTATTGCCCTATGTTTACCACTATATATCGCGTTATAAGATTTATTTATTTTTTTTGATATTTTTTCTGTGTTATATCCTTTTAGATACATCCTTATAATTTCCTTTTGTGGCTGAGGAATATATCTAATTTTTCTTTTCACTATTTTCATTTGTAATTTTTTCTCAGCTTCTATTTCTTTCTCAATTATGATTTCATCCACCAATAAATCTTCATCTTGTATAAACTCTATAAGTTCTGTATATTCATTAGAATCTACATTTTTATTTAAAACTAAAATCTCATTTGCAAACTTTTTTGTTTTACTTTTATTTACTAACTTAATCATGTTATTTTTTATAACTTTTTGAAAATAAGCATTTACATGTTCTATTTCAATTTTATAATTCATTGTAGCTTTCCATAATTCTGCTTGTGCTTCTGCTATTAAATCATCTTTTTCAAAAATACCTTTTAAATACTTCACATAAATAGATGCATTAATTTTTATATCTTTATCAAGAACATTTAGTATATCATTAAAAGCTAATTCATCTCCACTTCGAGCTTTTCTAACTAATTCTTTCAATATTTCATTTTTATCCATATCTCTATCCCCCATAAATTCTATAATTCAATCTTTTGCCCTTTAATTCAATCAAATAATTTTTACTCATTTCAATTAATCTACTTCCAATAGCCTCATCTATTTCGATAAGCTCATCAAAATTTTTTTCTGTTGATACAATCAATGGCATTTTATTTAAATATCTATAATTAACTATTTCAAACATTATATTTATGTCACTATTTGTTATATTGCCTTTATATAAATCATCAATTAATAATACCTTAGCTGATTTATACTTTCCAACTTCTCTTCTATAAACTTCTTCATCCATTATATTTTGCTTTATTAATGTCATAGAATCTCTGTAAGGCATATAAATAACACTTATAGACCTATTCATTAGACTATTAGCTATTGCTAGTGATAGATGAGTTTTACCACTTCCTACTTGTCCCATAAACATAATTGAATTTCTTCTAATTTCTCTTATTTGTTCAAAATAATTTGAATACTCAATAGCTTTAGTAAATGCTTTTGCTACTAAAGAATCTACTTGATAATTAAAATTATCAAACTTTAATTTTCTAAATTCTTCACTTACTCCACTATTTTTTAAAATATCTTCTGCTATCCTAAGTTTCCTACATTCACATTCTTTAAAACCTTCATCAGTTTCTATGAAAAGTCTATCCTTACATTTTAAACATTTATATTCAGTATCTTGGTTCAACTCCAATGTCTCTAAGTGCCTGTCTTGCTCTTTCAAGCTCTTTATCATTGATTCTTGTGTTTTTACTGTTAAAATCAAGTTCTGTACTCTTTGTTTGAGAATTTCTTTTTCCTTGTTTGTCATTTTTTAATCCTCCCAAACTATTACTTTTTCTTTTTTTCTTTTTGTATTCATTCTGATACTCTGTTAAATCTAAATTAGTCTTTATACCTACTTCTATCCAGTTATTCAATATGGTTTTTATATATCTATAATTTTTAACTCCATTTGATGTTGCTTCATCAATAGCTCTTATAATTACATCAACCTCCATACCATCATCTAGAAAGCCTAGTAACTCTAAAAAGTTGTTTGGAGTAATTACACCTATATATTTTTCAAAGTATTTTTTTATATAAGCACTTTCTTCTTGTTCCTTATTAATAGTAATAATAGTATTATTATTTTCTTTTATACTATTTTCTTTTATGTTGCCTAAAAACTGGATTTCAGTTTTACTGTCGCCGGTTTTTTCGCTCCCTGGTTTTCCGATTTCGGAATTAACCGTATTCGGTATATTGAAACACGGTTGACTTTTAACATCTTCCTTTTCTTCTATTTTAATTTGAGGAATATCAAATATATCATATCTATATCCTTTTATTTGACCTTTATCATTTCTTATTTTACTTCTTATTACAAATCCTTCATTCATTAGCTCATTTAAAGCACTACTTATCCTTGATTTGCTATCTTTTCTATAGCTAATTAATGATTTTGCATATATCTTGTGACTTCCTGATTTTTGAAATCTTAACATTTGTGTAACTACACCTATAGCTGAGTAGGTTAGATTTTTATTATCTAATATCGCATTTGGAACCCTTGTAAAAGGGTCTTCAAAATTTATATGAAAATATGTTTCGTTATCAAAGTTCAATATATCACCTACTTTTCAATATTTTCAAATGACTCTTCATATATTTTGTACTCATACCCTCCAAGTACTTTGCCTGTTAAAGTATCTCTTCTTATCTCTCTACTTACATAACCTTTTTCTATGAGTTCATTCAGAATATTTGCTGTTGAATCTCTACCATTGCTACTTTTATTTTTTAAATCTTCTAGATATATTTTTTCATTTTCTGACTTAGTCATTAAATATAAATGAAGACCTTTAGCTTGCCAACTTAGATTACTATCTTGTAAACAGGCACTATTTAATATCACATAGAATTGTTTATTACATCCTTTTACAACATTCACAATATCACCTAAACTTTCTAATATACATATAATCTAATTTTTTATTTGCATAACACTGCCATTTTGATGTATAATCTAATAAATATAATTTGTTTTTTTATTGAATTGAGCCTCGTCACAGGCTCTTTTCTACATTTGAATACTTAATGGTCTATCTGTTTCAAATTCTTCTCTCATTAGCAGTTCTTCTGCTTCTTCTGTATCTTTTTCTATTCTCTTGTACTCTGCATATGCTTCATGCTTAATTCTGTCTTGCTCATCTGTTGTAAGTCTTCTATCTGCCCATGCTCTTTTTACTATATCCAAATATATTAAGTATTGTGATTTTCTGTATTTTTCTATTTCCTTGATTAATTCTTGTCTACTTTTCATTTTCCAATCCCCCTATTGATTCAATTTCTGAATTTAGCATAAGCAAAATATCCTCATATGCTCCTAATTCTTTTTCATCTGCTCTACACTTATATCCAATTGACTTTTTAAATTCTATCCTCTCATTTAGAGACTGTATCTTATATTCTAAAAATCTTTTAGTTACTTCCATCTTCAATCCCCCTTAAAGTTCAAGTCCTCTTTGTTTACATTCTTCCATATAAGCTACACACTCTGCATAAAATCGTAGTGTAGGTACTTTCTTGTGTTTTTTGCAAAATCTTAGAAACCATCTTAGAGTCATTTAAATCACCCCCTCTCTAATTTCTTTCATTTCTCTAAGCATTTCTTTGATGTTTTTTCCTTGATTTCTAGTTATAAAATCATCTAATTCATAACTAGAAACTTTAGTCGCTCCTACATCAACAGATTTTAAAAGTCCCATTTTTATTAACTCATATCCAAACCCTTTATCTATCTTTAATCTCTTACTTGCTTCTTCAACAGACATTAAATAATCTGGATAACCTTTACTTATAACAATTGTTAGCTCCTTTGGTTCTAATAATTCTATTTTCGAAGTTTCATTTAAGTACTTTGAGATTTTATTTTTATAGTTGTTTAAATTGATTTCTACAACTTTACGAATACTTTCTGAAAAACAAGTTGATATATTATCTAGGTCATTAAAACTTTTATCTTCTTGCTTATCTAAATTAAAGTTAGATATATTACTCAATTTTCTCACTCCTTTTCAAAATATTCTGTATTTAGTTTCTATCTTCCAACTAGTTCGTCTAATGTAAGGTCTAAATAATCAGCTAATTTTATCAATGTATCTATCGTTGGATTTTTATTTTTCCCTCTTAAAATTGCATATAAATTTCCTGAATCTACTCTTATTTCTTTTGCTAATTTCCATGCTTTTATGTTTCTATCTCTTAAAATTTTATTTATGTTGTCATTAATTGCCATTAATTTCCTCCTTTGATATAATATATTTGCAGGATAAATCCTATATCTTTTTATGAAAGTTGGTGATATTATGCAGTTCAGTAAAGATATATTACATACTCTTACTTTAGAAATTCTTAAGGAAAAATATGATTTTAAAAATTCTTCTGAAGAAGAACTTTTAAAACATTACCATGAAATCTTTTTGAAACTTTCAGAAGTCAATAATAGTTTTTCTAAAGGTGATGGTCTCAGTGTCTTTAAACAAACGTAGGCACTAAATTATATTTAAGAGCTTCTTTGCAAAAATCTAGAATATCTTTTGAGGAAAGGATACTTTGTTCATTTTCATTCAATATATTAAGTATCCTTTTAGCTATTTGTAACTCTTCTTTTGATAATATTAATTCTGTTTCATTATTTACATTGTTCACTACACTTTCAAATGAAATTTTCATTTAATTACACACTCCTTTAATTTCTATATTTTCTGAATCACTTTGTTGCTCCAGTTTTTCATACTCAACTTCTTTTGTACATATGCAACATATCTTAGGCTTCAATCCTTTTTTAACTTCTACCTCATTATTAAACCCACAATGCGAACACTTGCAAAAATATCTTACTCTTGAATCGCTTGTATTATTTTTCATATATTTAACCTCCTAGTTAATAATTAATTAAAATAATATATTTCAAAATATTCTGTATTTAGTTTTCAAAGTGTTAGTTTTATCTAGTTATCAAAGCTACTTAAAGCTTTTTTTATAATAGGTATCACATTTTCATAATATCTAAAAGTTGTAACTTGTTTATTCGAATGTTTAGCCTTATCCCAAACCTTAATGCCATATTCATCTGTTTTCAAATTATAAGCATTTGCTAGACTTCCAACTTTATTAGCTGAAACTCCTAATATTTTACCTATTTCTGTAGCTGAATAAGTTTTTTTATTTGCTACAGGTAATGGTATTAATGCTTCTCCATACAGTTGTTCTGTTGCTTTAGAATACATAATCTGTTTATATTCTTTTATATCTACATTTTCTGCTATCTCTAGATATATCTTTGCTTCTCTTGCCCTTGCATTTTTTAATCTAGCTTGAGCATTCATGTATTTTATTTCTGATTCATCTTTAATATATTTAGGTTTTTTATTTTCTTTAACTCTGAAATAGTTATTAACTAATTCTCTTTGTACTGTCCAAGCTAAATCATCTGTTAGAGATTTTACTAGCATTAGATAACCACTTTCAGTTATTAAATATGTTCCAGAGTTATTTATTTCAGAACGACGAATTTCGTTGTTCCCGATATCAGATGGTTTAACAAAGAAATAGTCCACACCTTCTATGAAGTGTTTCTTATTTTCTCTAAAATTTCTTCCTGCTGTTCCTTCTACTCTTTCATGAATCAAATCAACTTCTTTGAATGTCACAACTCTTTCGCCTTTAAACTCTTTAATTTGCAATTCCTTATCATTTATTAAAACTAAGTTATTCATATAATTTTCTCCTTCCTATATTGTTTTCTTTGAAAGTTTCAGAATTAAAATTGATTTAAAAATGTCTTCTAATTCTTGCATTACCTCATTCCAAACTTCTTCTTCATCTTCATCAATTACATCATCTTCAACTATTTCTATGAAATCATCTTCCTTTTTTAGATAATCTTTGATTTCTTTATGTAGCTTCAAAGTTATACTTGAAAGACTTCTCATTTCTAATTTTGGTAAGAACATTACTCCTGCCTCTGTGCTTTTTCTAACATGTTCATAGCCTAGCAAATTATTGTTATATATAGATACCATCTTTGCTACTATTTGATTGTTTGGTATCCTCTTGTCGTTCTCGTAAGCTCTTAAACTCTCTACAGATATGTCCAGTAGTTCTGATGCTTTTTCTTGTGTTAAATTGGTATTTTCTCTTCCTTTTTGGTATATATTTTGGTATTGATATGACATTCAGTTTTCCTCCATTTCATCTTATAATTAATCTATAAAATAATTTAATTAATTAAATCTGTTATTTCTATACCTAATGCTTTTGTAAGTTTACATAAAACATCTATCCTAGGATTATATTTATTTTTTTCTAAGTCACTAATTGTTGTTTGTGCTATACCAGTTTTTTTGCTTAATTCAATTTGAGATAGAGAATTGCTTTTCCTATAATATTTGAGCTTATGACCTATGCACATTAACCTCACCTCTTTTCTTCTTAACTATATATCGTTAATATATTTTTATTATAAACCCTTCTTTCGCTATTGTCAACGTTATATCGTTAATTATTTTTAAAAAAATGTGTTATCATTTATTTAAACGATTTCACGTTATATATGGAGGTTTATTATGTCTTTATTAACAGCAGTATCCAAACGAATATTAGGATTATGTCAAGAAAATGACATTACAGTAAATAAATTATGTACAATGGCAGGTGTTACTCAATCTACGATAGATAGTATTTTAAAAGGTAAAAGTAAAAACCCTGGTATATGTACAATTAAAAAACTTTGTGATGCTCTAGATATAACAATTATTGATTTTTTTAATCACTCTTTTTTCAAAGATTTAGATATTGATATTAATTAATATTTGTTGAATTTATTGAATAATTGCAAACTTTATAACTCATGTGAAGGTACTTATAATTAATAAGTATCCTTTTTTGCTTTTTATTGGGTAATACTAGTGTTATCTCTACTAATTTGATATATATTTTGGTATTAATATGACATTTAAATTCCTCCTTTTAGGATGTATAATTAGTTTAATCATTTAAATATTTAAACGCTATGTTTAACTTATATCTAAAAAAATTTCTTCTAACTCAACACCAAATATTTTAGATATTTTGAAAGCATATTTTATTGGAAAACTTCGTTTATTATGTTCATACATAAAATATCTTTGGCGAGAAATTCCCAATAATTCAGCCATCTCAGTTTGAGTTAGACCTTGATTTTCTCTAATGATTTTTAGTCTATTCATTTTTTTCACCTCTCTTTTTTAAACATATTGTTTAATATATTTATATTATATTCAAACACAACGTTTAAGTCAATACTTATCACAACATTTTGTTTAATTTTTTTAGTAAAATTTTTACCTATGATATACTATAGTAAACAAAATGTTTATTTTGGAGGTTGAAAATATGACTTTTGGAAATAGATTGCGTAAACTAAGAGAAGATAATAATATTAAACAAGTTGAATTGGCAAAAGTATTTAATATAACAAGTCAAGCCTTGTCTCAATATGAAAGAGATTTAAGAATGCCTGACGCAGTTTTACTTGATAAACTTGCAACTTATTTTAATGTTTCTGTTGATTTTCTTTTAGGCAGAAACTTGAATACTTTATCAAAAGAGATAGATAATGAGATAAAAAAAATAGTTGATGCAATATTTGAATTAGATAAAGAAGATAGAGAAAGTATATTTAAAATAGCTGAATTAGATAAAGGAGATAGAGAAGCCATTTTGAAAATTCTTGATTCTTTAGATAATAAACAGAAATAAAAATACATTGAGTTGTATCCAATGTATTTTTATTTTTTTATTATAGGAAACTTAAAATAAATTTCTGATTATCTTTTTATAACTTCTCATATGTCCGTATAGCTTGCTTTTAAAGGCTTTACGGACTTTTCTTATTCGGTTGATACTTCACGTTTCTTCTTATATCTACTCATGTTTTGGCTTTCAAACGTGGTAAATTGAGTGGTAAATACATTAGGCTATTAGGCTTATCAGTTCATTCTTTACTCCGTCCATTGACACATGAGCGTACAAGTTCATTGTGATATTGATGTTGGAATGACCCATGATGTACTGTAAACTTTTTGGGTTCATGTTCTTGTTTGCTAATCTCGTACAGAACATGAGGTGTTATCTTTGGCAACTTATCCTCATGGCTCTTGTTAGGCTTCTTCACTCATAGGAACTTTTCGTATTCCGCTTTTGGTCTTTGGGGTTTCAATGTAGTAGCCTACTTCTTTGTTTCTCATTAACTGGTGATCTACGTTGATGAAATTTTGAATAAATCTTATTTTTAAATAAAGCAGATATATCACTATCCTTATGATTTTGATATTGATTTTCAAATCCCTTATATAGTTGAAAACCTACTAATGTACCTGCCTCAAAATAAATATCATCATGTATAGAGATAAAACTACAAACAATGTCAAATAGTTTATTGTCATTTCTACTTGCTTCTGAATACAGTTCTTCAAGTTTATTGAAGAATGTATCAAATGATTTTTCAATTAACATATCATAGTTATCTAGGACGTTCTCATTATCTCCTATCTCACGAATGAGATAAGCCATAAAGTTTTCAAATTTACTTCTTTTTAGTATACGATTTGATTCACACATAATTTTCTCCTTTATTAACGGTATAAGGTTAATTTATCACATACACAACACTTTATCAATGGTATACCATTAATGTTGCGACGTTAAATAGTATATACTTAAATTAACCGTACACGAGTAAAGGAGAGAACATATATGACATATTCAGATGTAATAATAAAAAGGCTAACAGAATTATGTAATGAGAGAAATATAACAACCAATAAATTAGCGACTTTATCAAGAATAACACAATCAACAGTTGAAAACTTGATGAAAGGTAAAACTAAAAATCCAAAGTTAAAAACATTACATAAACTGGCACTAGGTTTAGATATGACGGTATCCGAATTATTAGATTTTCCAGAAATGAATGAAACTGCTTTTGATGATGAATAGTTAAGAATGACAGAGGGTAGGCAGTCATTGCTATACGTTTTGAATTAAGCTATAATAAATGTACAAATTAGAAGTTGTAGGAGAAACATTATGAGATTAGAAAAAGCAAAACAAGAAAAGATTAAAGATATAGTGGAGATGTCAAAAAGGGCATTTAATTCAGATGTATTAGTTGGAGGTGAAAATGATGGTCCTCCAGATTATGATTCAGTAGAGTGGCATAAAAAAATGCTGGAAGGGAATCATTTGTTTCAAGCGATGGTGGAGGATACGATTGTAGGCGGAGCAATTTTATTTCTGGACGAGACAGGAACTAAGTTGTTTATAGGAAGAATTTTTATTGACGATAAGTATCATAGAAATGGATATGGAAAGTCATTGATGGAGAGTATTGAGAAAATATATCCGACCGTGAAAGAGGTGCATCTTGATACACCAGTTTGGAATGTAAGGACAAATTCTTTTTATAAAAATTCAGGGTATGTTAAGCAGAAACAAGAAGAAGGTTTTATTTTTTATAAAAAAGTACTGAGTTGATAAATCCCAGTTTGTCGAGCAGTTAATCAAATAGATTGACTGCTTTTCTTCTGTAAAGAAAAGACACTTCAAAATCAAAGTGTCTATCAATACTATAATTATTAAGTCGTATCAATGCTCAATCAAATGTGGTAAATGAATAGTAAAACACACAATAAACAGGCTTGAATAAATTGATAAGTCAAGTGTTTATACAGATAATCGACTTTTAGTTTTTATTTTAACTTTAATAAAAATATATATTTTTAATCATTTTTTTATTTTTCATAAGAATCCTTATAATTTTCGTGAAATTTTCATAATCATTTTCGTCCTTTTCCCTTAACATTCTTATAATAGCAACAAGTCTTTCTTTATCATTTTGCATACTACCACCCCTTCTTTATCCCATATAAGAACTTATGTTCGTTAAAATAGTTAGAATCTACCTTTTTTTAAGCTTCATTGCAAATTGAATAAAATTAAAATAGTCTTTTGGAATTACTTTTCTTATATTTCCTCTAGCTAGATAGAGTTATTTCTTACTTATATTTTAGCACAAATTTCCAACAAAAAACGTGCTACTCAAGCACATTTATTACAGAAAACTACACAAACTATTAATTATAAAAATAATTAAAAGTGAGGTTAAATTAAATGTTAAGAAAATTAAGAAAACACAAAGGAATGACACAATTAGAGTTGGCAGAAAAATTAGGTTGGAATAGGAGTCAAATTTCAAAGCTAGAAAATGGTAAATATAAAGACATAACAATATCTACAATAGTAGACTTATCTATTGCATTAGAGGAAGATTTTTTATATTTATGTGATATTTATGGGAAAAAAGAAATGGAAAAAAGAAATAAGAAAAATTTATGTTAATAAGAAATACAATAAATAGTGCAAATTTATCAAATAAAAATAGACTAGCTAAACACTAGTCTATCCTTCATACTACTAATAACACCTTTTACAAGCTACATAACCTTTTGACTCTGCTTCTTCCCTACTCATAGTAATTGCACCTTATACCAATAAGGCGTAAATATTCTTAAGTTTTTAATCAGCCTATTTGTTATACAAAATATAACGGCTACTTTCAGCATCTAATAATGCAAAGCCACATGATAATAGCGTTTTTTCTGATGCCTTATTCATATTGTCAATGTCAGCGGTAACTCTCTTAGCATGCGGAAAAGAAAACACCTTTTCCACAAGCAATGTAATCATTTCCTTACCCAAACCTTTTCCAAGGTAAGCTTCTTCTCCTATCAGGTAGTCAATTCCGTATGAACCCAATATGGGCATTGTTCCAAAATCCTCATCTTTACTATCTTCACATTTATAGTATTGGCATAACCCAATCGGGCGCCCTTGAGACAGTACAATAAGATGTGTTAGCCATTGAAATTCTCCATTGCGCTCTTTTAGTTCATATATCCAATCACTAATTGAAACACCCAGATGCGGTATTTCATACCACCTTTTAACATGTTCCCTATTCAACCAATTTTCAACTAACGATATATCATCATCGTTTAGCAGTCTTAGTTCTAACATCATATTCACCTACAATCTTATTCGCCTAATCTGCGTTATTAGCCGTCTCATCCCAAAAAGGCGGCATTAAATCAGCCCAATAAATTGGAATTTACTTTTTCCCATATTTATCATTTCCAAGTGCGATAAATCCTGCTGTAATAGCAAGCGCAAGCATAATATCGTGTTCTCCAAGCGGGTCTGTTACAATCGAATATACCAAAAACGCAGTACAAATTAGCAATACCACTAATATGATACCACGCACAATTTTTCTGCTTTTTGACATCTCGATAACCTCCACAATTTTTCATTTGCCACGTACATCTTATCTGCCTATGGTGTATTAAGCTCTTGCCATTTATTTTATTCTACAATTCCAATATAATTCTGTCAAACTTAGATAAATCACTTTAAGTATTCTTACAAGCTATTATTTTTATTTGAGCACCAAATAGGACACCATTTTGCACTTTCATACAAACCTATTTTATCAAAAATACAGTAATCATGCCATTTTCAGCTTGTAGAGAAACTATAACCAGCTGGGAAAATTACTATTTTTTACTAATATCATACAATCCTATTAATCAAATAAAACTTATGTATGATAAATACTTATATTGATTTTTAATAATTCTTTAACTTTTATTGTATATCCCTCTCTTTATACATTTTAATTAAATTATATAGTAAACAAATAAGAAATGTTGTCGAAAACAAAAATTATATATTTTTATCTGAATATAAGCACATAAAATAATTATTACTAGTTTTCTACCTAAATGCTATTTACTTATACTTTAACTGTTATAAAATATAATTAAGGCATATTTTTGAGAGGAGAAATTTTTATGAAAGGTGGAGTTAGAAAAAGAGGTAAGAAGTGGTATTACTATTTTGATACAGGTATAGTAGATGGTAAGAGAAAAAAGGTAGAAAAAGTTGGTGGAGAAACTAAAAAAGAAGCTGAAAAAGCTTTAAGAGATGCAATAAATGAATTTGAAAACTCTGGTACCATATTTGATGAAACCAATATTAGTTTATCTGATTATTTAGACTTCTGGTACAAAGAATATGTACTTCTAAATTGCAAGTTTTACACTCAAGGTAATTATAAAAGGGCTATAGAAAATCATATTAAACCATCACTTGGAAGATATAAATTAAAATCTATAAATCCTGCTGTTATTCAAGAATTTTTAAATATAAAATCAAAAGAAAAATATACAGAAAATGGTGAAGAAAAAAATTACTCAAAAGGAACTTTAAAATTGATTTATGGTGTTTTAAACACTTCTTTAAAATTAGCTGTATACCCATATAAACTTATTAGAGAGAATCCTGCTCAATATGTTAGTATACCTAAAAACTTAGTAAAAACTAATACTAGTAATAAAGTTAAAACTATTACCTTAAATGATTTTGATACAATATTACATAAGTTTCCAGTTGGGACAAATGCCTATATTCCTTTGATGATTGGGTTTTATACAGGTATGAGAAAAGGTGAAGTATTAGGCTTATTTTGGGAAGATATAGATTTAGAAAATAATATAATTAAAATTAGAAGAAACTTAGTAAGGAAAAAAGATTCCAATTTTGAATTAGCTCCCCCTAAAACAAATTCTTCAATAAGAGATATTAAAATTGGTGATACTCTATCTAAAATATTAAAAGATGAAAAACTAAATCAAAAGAAGCAGAAAGTTAAAATAGGAAAATGGTATAAAAAAACAGAATATAATTGGGTATGCAGAAAAAAAGATGGTTCATTTGTAACTCATGGTGATATTGACATGGCAATAGCAATAATAAATAAAGATTTAAATATTGATTTCAATTTTCATTGTTTAAGACATACACATGCTACTTTACTTTTAGAAAATGGTGCTAATATTAAAGATATACAAAAGCGTCTGGGTCACAGTAAAATAACTACAACAATGGATACTTACTCTCATGTCACACATAAAATGGAAAGTGAAACAGTAAATATTTTAGAAGGTCTCAGAATATAATTTGCCACCGATTTTATAATACGGTGGCAAATCGGTGGCAAATTAGCATTTTTTCACTCTATTTATCATCTAATTCGTTGAAATCTAGCGATTTAGTTACAAGTACTTGAATTTCAGTTACAAATTCCTCTACAATCCCAGTCTCATGTATATCTATCTTGTATATTTCTATAGGTGCAGCAATTACTTTATAATTATTTTCTTTTATAAATTTAAACACCTTTTCCATATATATTTTATTATTAGAATTGCTTCCAGCATAGTTTAAAGTTACATAATATCCCTCATCAAAAACTATATTATATATTTCCTCACTATTCTCTAAAAAACAAAATACAGATTTAAACTCATTGAATATACCTTTGCTGATTGCCTCAGTAGAAAAAGCAGAACCAATATTATTATTTCCAAGTATATTAAATCTATCTTCGTATTCTTTTTGTAATTTTTGAATCAAAAAATCAAAATCCTCATCTCTTTTTATATCAGCATTTAACTCTAAAGCTTTTCTTTTTTCTATATATACAACCTCTATCTCATCTATTTTTGTATTTTGAATTACACTTTCAATTGAACTTAATCTTTTTATAATATTTTCCTTATGACTTATAAGTTCAAATATTTTTTTATCAATTAATTCTAACTCTTCATTTAAAATGCTCTTTGTAGACTCTATACTTCTATCATCTAAATATTCTTTTATTTTTTTCATTGGAAAATTCAAACTTCTAAACTCTTTTATTAAATTTAGTTTCCATATATCTGATATGTTATACATTCTATATCCATTTACATCTCTAACTGGCTTTAGAATACCTATTTCTTCATAATACATTAATGAATCTCTTCCAATTCCATATATTTTAGATATCTCTCCTATTTTATAGTAATCTTTCATTTATACAATAAAATCCTCCATAATCTTATTTTTATTTTATAATCTATATGTTTCTATCTATAACTATAGTTTTAGAATATACTAAAAATACCTCTAAAACAAGGATACGAAAATAAGTAATCTGTAATCACCCATTAAAATCTATTTATTTTCCTATTATAATATTTCTGATTTTAATCTTTATAAACAACATTTTTAGATTTGTAGTTTTTTACACCTATAGATATTATGTCTTTTTTACAAGATTTTTTATATTAAAATAAATTTCTATAAATTATCATTTTATTGATTTAGTAAGTTAATATTTATTATAGTAAAAATATAAAATTAGACTTAATTCAAATAACTGAAATTAAGTATATGAAATCATTGCTATGATACGAATTTATTTATAATAAATTAATTATAAATAAATTATTTATTCATAAAATTATTAAAATTAATATTAGCTATAATGAGTTCTATAGTGTCAACTGCATAATCTGCAATCTATCTATTTATAAAAAAATATGATATAATTGCATTCAAAAAGGAAATCTTTCAATACTCGAACTTAATAATTAACTAATTTTATCTAAGATTATTACTAGACTAAAAAATTTTTATTTTTAATATTATAACAAGTAAGTTGATACATCTAAGTTTGAAATACTTATTAAAAATAGATTAGTCAAATTATTTATAAATTAACATTTAAATATTTTTAGCATAAATGTGTTTATCGTCAAAATTTCAAATATCTTATGGAGGAATACCATGCAAAATTATGATTATATAAAAATGTTAAATAAAAAGGTAGAACTATTAGCTAATGAATTAGATAATAGAGATTATAAATTAAAAGTCTCAAATGAAATAGATTTTTTTTCTAAAATACCAAACAGGGAGTTTGTATACCAATATATTGATGACTGTATTTCAAAAAATATACATATTGGAGTTATGTTATTAAATATTGATAACTTTAAATTATTTAATGATATATATGGATACTTGGTTGGAGAAAATCTATTAATCAACCTAACTCAAGAACTGTTGTACTTTATTCCAGAATCAAATGGAATAGTTGCTTATCTAAAAGGTGAAGGATTTTTAATTGTAATTCCTAATGTATCAAATGAAGAACTAGATAATATAGGTACAACCATTATAAAGAGTGCTAGAGAATTAAAAGTACAACTTCCTAATGAAAAAGAAATACACTCTAATGTTACATTTAGTATTGGTAGTACTATTTGGGATGGCGAACCAAATGTAACTACTTTAGTGATTTTCAATCAAGTATACAGTGCTTTAAAAAAGGCCAAAATAGAAGGTAAAAATAGATACATACCATTTGATTTTGATGATAATAATTTTTATAACAAATTGGAAAATGATAAAGAATTTTTATACGAAATATCACATGCTTTACAAACTAAACAAATTGAAGCATTTTATCAACCACTCTATAATATAAAAAACAATACTATAGTAGGATGTGAAGCTCTTGCTCGATGGAGACATCCAATTAAAGGACTTCTTACTCCAGATAAGTTTATACCTTTATTTGAGCAATTTGGTTTAATAACAGAATTAGATTTATATTTATTTGAAGAAAACTGCAAAAATATAAGAAGATGGATTGATAACAATGATGTTTTTGTTCCAATTTGTTGTAATTTTTCTCGTCTTCACTTTTTTAATCCTAATTTTCCAAGTATGCTAAAAGGCATTACCGAAAAGTATAGTGTTTCTACATCAAATTTCAGCATTGAAATCACAGAAAATGTATTGCTAGAAAATACAAATACTATTATTCAACATTTAAATGAGCTTCGTTCTTATGGTTTTTCTGTATCTATGGACGATTTTGGTTCTGGATATTCATCTTTTGGTATGTTGCAAAATCTACCTTTTGATGTAATCAAAATTGATAGAATATTTTTATCTCATAATTTGAATGATTTCAAAAATGCAACAATTTTATACTCTATAATAAATATTGCAAGAGCTCTTGGAATGCTTACAGTGTGTGAAGGTGTTGAGACAGAACAACATGTAGAATTTATTAAAAGTATAAATTGCGATATTGCTCAAGGTTATTATTATGCAAAACCTATGGAATGTGCTCAATTTGAAAAATTACTATCTAAAGAAAATAATTCAGGAGAAATGTTTATAAAATATTCTGATATAGGAAAATCCTTAGTAGAAAAGATATTTGATGAATTTTTTATTATGCAAGACATGAAAAAACTAAAATCAAATGTAACTGAAGATATTCAATGGTCTGACTTTTACAGCAAAACGGAAATTACATCTTTTGCTAAAATAATAGAACACTTTGAGAAACATATTAAAGGTAAAAAATTTTCTATTCTTTATAAAAGTATAACTCCACATGATACTGACTCAAATTTATTATTAATTAGTGGAGAAGCTGTTTTATCAGATGAGTCTGCTGAATATCAAAAGTATAGTAATTTCTATTTTAGTGCAAATTGTATAATTTCAGAAAATAGATTGCTTTTAAAAAAATTAAACCTAGACTTAATTAAAACAGCTGGCTATATAAATGAGTTTGAATCATATTCTATACCTAAAATGACAAACACTCATCTTGATGAAAGTAATATTTTATCACAATTTTATTCAATGTTACCTGTAGGTATAATTCGTTATGATTTATTTGGTGATATGATTATTACTTATATGAATGAAGAAATGTTTGATATTATAGGTTATACAAAAGAACAATTTTTTGGTGAGATGGGTGGTAACTTAAGAGCAATTGTTCATCCAGACGATTTAGACTTTATTTATAAAAAGAGTTTGGAAATGATTGATACAAATAAAATTGAACCTTTTTTATATAGATTTATAAAGCGCGATGGTCAAATTGTTACAGTTATGTATACACAATGTAATCTATATGCAATTGACGGAAGAGCTATTGCACAAGGTATGTATATAGATATAAATAAAATAAAAAATTTAACAGAAGTCTAATCCAAAACACTTTATTTTAAAGAAACTAATATATTTAAATAAATTTTTCAAAGTATTTTATAAATGTAAGCATCTTTCATTAAGTTATATTGTTGATAGAGTAAAAAATTTTGAATCTATGATGATATACTTATATAAAACATTGTTTAACAACATTTTTAATTTAAGTATATTAATGTATAATATAACTGAGATGTATAATAAAAAGAAAGGGGGAATATCATGAGTATACTCCTAAAAAAAGCACCTAAATTTGCAAAACATATTATAATAAACTTTTATGTAAATAGAGATATTGATGAAATATTAAAACACCTTTCTAAAGATATCACATGGATTGGACCAGGAGAACAGGAATTTCTCACTTCTTTTAATGAAATAAAAGATTATTTTTATGCAGGTCAAAATGAAGTACCTTCTTGTGATATAAGTAATGATACATTTGAAATTGTAAGTGAAGATAAAAATAGATGTATGGTATTAGGAAAATATACTGTTAGTACTAAAGAAAATGCACAAATGGTCTTAGAAGTAAATCAACGTTGCACATTTGAGATAATTGAAGATAGAGAAAGATTACTAGTAAAACACATGCATATATCAAATCCTTATGGTGAAATGCAAATTGATGAATACTTCCCTACTAAAATTGGAACACAAAGTTATGATTATTTACAAAGATTGTTAAAAGAAAAAACAGAAGTTATTGAAATGATTACAAATAATATCAATGGTGGATTAAAGGGTAGCAATGATGATGATACATTCTCCTTTTTCTATGTTAATGAAGGATTGCCTAAGATATTGGGATATACCTATGATGAGTTTATCGAAATGAGTGGTGGTACCGCAGTGGGAGCTGTATATCCACCAGACTTGCCTAAAGCACTAGGAGATTGTGAAAGATGTTTTGCAAATGGAACTACATATTCAACTGAGTATAGAATACGCAAAAAAGATGGAACATTAATGTGGGTATTGGATTCTGGAATGAAATCATTAAATAATGACGGTGTAATAAAAATTAATAGTATCATTACTGACATCACCCAACTAAAAAATATCGAATCTGAACTAAAATTAGAAAGAGAACGCTATCGTATTGCTCTACAAAATATTACAGATATTATGTTTGAATATGACATTGGAAATGATAATTTGATAAAGTATCAACGTGTAGAAATTGACAGGAAAATTGAATTAGAAAACTTTGAAACAAAAAATTATTCTAAATTGTTAGAGTCTGGAGCAATCATTCATCTTGATGATATTGGCAAATTACTAGAAGTACTTCGTGGAAACCTTAGAGAGACAATTGAAATAAGACAATTAAACTCATTAACTAGAGATGAATGGAGATGGATTCGTGTTCAGTGTTCAGTTATCTATGATAGTGACCATAATCCTATCAAAACAATTGGTGTTTTGAAAGATATAACTGAAGATAAATCTAAATTAGAAATTTTAATTAATCAAGCTCAACGTGACCCACTAACACAACTATACAATCAAAGAGTATCAGAAAACTTTATACAAGAGTACTTCTGTAGTTCTGATAAAAAAACTAGTGATGCTCTATTAGTTATTGATATTGACGATTTTAAAACTGTAAATGATACTTTTGGACATTTAGAGGGGAATGAAGTTTTAGTTGCTGTATCAAAAATATTACTACAAAACACATGTGATAAAGATATAGTTGCTCGCATTGGTGGAGATGAATTTATGATATTTATAAAATCATTAACAAATGATTTAGTAATCAAAGCTACTAATAATATTTTAAATGATACAAGTAAAATAAAAGTGAAAGATAATCATAAAATAACACTAAGCATTGGCATTGCTTTTGTTAATAATTCAATTAAATCGTATAAAGATTTATTTTCTAAAGCTGATAAAGCTCTGTATATATCAAAAGCAGCTGGAAAAAATCGTTATAGCATATGTGAATAATAAAATTATTATATTATATCTTTGCCTAAAAATAACTTATAACTTAGGTATTGTTATTTATAATTATATTAATCATAAAGTATATGATTATTTAAAAACAATCATCATATACTTTATGATTATTTTATATAAATAAACCTTCTGAAACTTTATATTTAAACTCCTTCCCTAATTCCATATAAATTTTCAAAATAAATTTATCTAAAGACATAAATCCAGTTTATTTTTAATTTTATTTTTTATATAAATTAATCATCATTTTTAAATATATTTTTGGCTTATATTATTGCCTATGAATTATATCGATGATATACTGATACTATTTAAAACATCTTTCATCTGCAGAAAGGATTACTATATGATGAAAACAAAAAATTTAAAGAATATTCCGTTTTTACTTACAGTCTTTGTGGATATTTTAATGGCAATTGCAGTTTTCTATCTAATGAACTATGTACAATATTTACTGCAATCAGATGTTAAAATTAATTTAACTGAAATTGTAACACAAAATAAAGATGTAATTACAAATAAATTAATGATGGAGGTTAATAATTTAGACCTTGTTTCCAACCAAGTGTCAGAAAGATTTTCACAATCAAAAGACAAAAGTCAGGATAGTTTAAAATCTATAGCTTTAAATTATTCAAAAGAAAAAAATGATGATAGACTTTTCTTTGCATCAGAAGATGGAAAGGCAACTTTTCCAAATGGCAAAGAACTTGATATTTCAGGAAGGCACTATTTTAAGCTAGTTTCTAAGGGGATTCAAAACATATCTGAACGAATAGTTTCTAGATTAGATGGGGAGGACATTTTTGTTATAAGTGTTCCTATAGAATCTCATGGAGAAGTTATTGGCTCAATTCAAAAACAGTATACACTGAAAGAAATGTATAATCTCTGTTCAGTTTCTCTATTTTCTGAAAAAGGTCATATGTACATTATTAATAGTCAAGGATACATTCTTATAAGTTCTGAGCAGGATATATACAATAGAGAATCTGATAACTATTATAGAATGATTTTTTTACAGAACCCAGAGGTTTCTAAGAGTCTAGAGAAAGATATACAAAACAATCATTCAGGTATTATGGAAACAGAGCTAAATGGTGAAAAATATTTTTCTGCTTATACTCCTATAGACAAAGTCTATGATTGGTATTTAATCTCAAGTGTATCTACTAACGCAGTTTCAGCAAATACAAATATTGTTATTAAGTTATTCTATTTTATTTTATTGGTTGTTGTAATGTTTTTTGGTTTTAGCATGATATATTTTTTATATTTAAAAGACAAACAACAGACTAAGTTAAAAAAAATTGCATTTGTAGATACTATTACACAAGGCAATACATATACAAAATTTATGTTTGATTTACAAAATCTCCTACGCACAAATACAAACAAGCAATTTTATATTTTTACTTTTGATATTGATAATTTTAAATACATAAACAATTTTTACGGATTTGATGTTGGAGATAAAATTTTAAGAAAAATTAATAAGATTTATACTAAGAGACTTTCTATAAATGAACAAGTTGCTAGAGTTTATAGTGACCATTTTGTTGTTCTTCTAGAAGATGCCTCTGAACAAAGACTTAATTCCTTATTTGATTCAGAATTAAAGATAGAAGGTGTTACAGTATACCTTTCTGCTGGTTTATATCTAATTATTAATCGAGATGAAAGCATCAATCTTATGGTTGATAAAGCAAACATGGCAGCTCAAAAAATTAAAGGGATGAGATACAAAAGAGTGGAAATTTACTCTGAGAAGTTTGATAAACAGATGATTCACAATGAACAAATAAAGAGAGCTATTGAAAAGGCACTTGATAATGATGAAATTATTCCTTTCTATCAACCTAAAGTTGATATTAATAGTCACAAATTAGTTGGTGCTGAAGCATTGGCACGTTGGAGAACTGATGATGGAAAATTAAGACCTCCTGGTGAATTTATTTCAGTATGTGAGAAAACTGGATTAATTACAGCTGTTGATATGACTATATTTGAAAAGACTCTAAAATTTATTAAGAGAAATTTAGAAAAAGGTGTGAATTGTGTTCCAATTTCTGTAAACTTTTCGCGCATGCACTTTCTTAATAATGACTTCTTAGATGTACTTCTTCAAAAATTAGATGAGTATAAAGTACCACCTCATCTAATTGAATTAGAACTTACTGAAACTATAATTTTTGATAATTATAAAATGATTGAAGAATTTATAAACAAAGTACATGATAATAAGCTTCAAATTTCTATGGATGATTTTGGCTCTGGTTATTCCTCACTGCATATGCTAAAAGATATGGACATAGATATTTTGAAAATTGATAGAGGCTTCTTAAAAGATACTGCAAATAGTGATAAACAAAAATCTATTTTTGCTGCCATTACTCAGATGGCAAGAAGTCTAAATATCAAGGTGGTAGTAGAGGGAGTTGAGAATATAGAAAATGTAGAACTTATGCGAGAGTTTGGATGTTCTATTGCACAAGGCTATTTCTATTCAAAACCTATAAGTGAACAAGATTTTGAGAGACTTTATCAGGAGGGAAAAATATAATGAAACGTATTATAAGTTTGATTTGTATAGCAGTTCTTTTTTTAGTTAGTTTGTCAGGATGTAAAAGTGAAAAACAAAATGTAAAAATTGGTGTTTCTTTTGGTGTTGGAAGTGCCACACGTTGGCAACATGAAAAAGAATATATGGAGCAACAAGCTAAAAAACTTGGTGCTGATATAGAGGTACGCCTTAATCAAACAGATAAACCAAAGACACAAAAACAAGATTGTTTTGAAATGATAGATAATGGAATTGATGTCCTTATTATTACTCCACGTGATGTAAATAAAATTCAAGAAATATTAGATTATGCTAAGGAAAAAAATGTACCAGTTATAAATTATGCTCGTGTTGTTTTGGGCGAAAAAGTTGACCTTTTTGTAGGATATGATAGTAGTAGAATTGGACAGAGATTGGGTCAATACCTTTCAGAAATAGTTTATGATGGAGATTATATTATACTTCAAGGTGACCCTGGTGACAATAATGCTAAATTATTGTACCAAGGAGCAATGAGATATATCTCTCCTATTAAAGACAATATAAATATTCTTTTGGATGCTCCTGTAAAAGGTTGGTCTCCTGATGAAGCAAAGAAGATGGTCATTGAAGCAGTAAGTTCTAATAATAACAATATAGATGCTATTCTTGCCCCAAATGATAAAATAGCAGGAGCATGTGTTGATGCATTAAAAGAATTAGGAATTTCAAAACATGTAGTTATTACTGGTATGGATGCAGAAATAGATGCTGCTAAGCGTATTGTTGAAGGTACACAAGATGTCACAATATATATGGATTTAAATGAGCTTGCTTGTACTGCTGTGAATGAAGCAGTTCATATGGTAAAGAATGAAACTATAAATGTAAATTCAGAATTTGATAATCAAAGTGGTAGTACAATTAAAGCTAACCTTATAACTGGTCAACTGGTTATTAAAGAGAATTTAGATAAAATACTCATTGATAATGGTTACTTTACTAAAGAACAAGTCTATGGTAAGAATTAAACTTTAAATATATAAAAATATTAGATTATAAATATTTTATTACAAATACTTAATATTAATATAGTCTATCAAATAACAACTTATTTATATAAAAAAGTGGACTCTTAAAAGAGTTCACTTTTTATTTTAAATATAAAATTGTCTGTCTATAAATGCAAATTCTTTCTTAGAAACTTTCACATTCATAATTTTTAAATATTAAGCTCAAGTTCATAGTTGTTGCACATATACTATACTTCATTTCTACTGGTATACACTCTACTCCATTTATAAAATCTATTATGTATTAAATGCCAAAATACATCTACTCCCTATTATTCTGCCATAGCTGGAAATTCATAGACTATCTTTAACAACATTTCAGTGAAAATTAATGTCTTCTTAGCATCTTCCTCGCTTACAATACAAATTTCATGAGTAGCTTCATTTCCTATCTTTCTTATTTGGTTCACCCATTTTTTAGAATTAGGTAATATATAATTCTTTTTATCAAGCCATTCAACATAAAATATAAATGTCTTATTTTCTTCAGCACCTAAATGTACTGCTACATTCATTAGTAACTTTCTGCAACATAAAGCTACTGATGTAAATGCATTTACACTAAATGAATTTCGAGCTTCTTCATATAAATTTTCAACATCTTTATTATTAATATGTAATACATCATTCCCAGCTTTGGACATTGGATACTGTCTATTGTCTTTATCAAAATAAGTTGGATTACCACAACTAGGACATACATATATGCTTATTTCAACCTCTTTTTCTGGACTAGTACGATAAATACCTTCATAACCTTTTTCACTTCCTACATAGCAACCACAATATCCACAAGTGTAGTTTTTACCTAACAATTCATTGTCTATTCCTTCCCAAAAATTCATCATCTTCACCTCCAAATACTTAAATTTTTCTTATTTCAGTATCAGAATATAAATCATCTTTACTTCCTTTAATTTCTACTATTTTTAAATTCACCAAATTCATTATTCTCCAAAGTATAAACCAATCTTTTACACGCATTTCATCTTCAAACAAAGATTCTGCAACAGCTTCAATTAAAGGTTTCCATTTATCACTAATATTTTTTAGTATATATTTATCAAAATAAGTTTCTTCAACACTTTTAATTTCTTTTCCTATCAATGCTCTAAAAATAGTATTTTCTTTAACTAATACATCCCATTTATTTTTAATTTCTAGCTTTTCATTAAATTCAATTTCTGATGCCTTGTTTAAAAAGAAATAAGTATCTTCTGGAGACATTTCACTAGTAAACGAATATTTCATTATACCCTCTTCTATCTTTTTTTCATCTATTAATGCAATTTTTATGTTTTTATCTTGAAACTTACTCACTATATAATATACGCCACATAAATCCCTTGAGTTATTTGCACACCATATTATTATATCTCTATGTTTTACCAAACTTCTATCTTCTAATAAATTTGGCTTGAATAATAGTTTAGGATTATTTTCAAAATCAGCTCTAACTTTAAAAATATCTTTTCTTAATTCATAATTATTTACATCTGAAATATCACCTATTGATAAATCATCTTCAAATACTACAATTTTATTATGTGGTATTAACTCTAGCTTCATTGCTTCTTTTAATATATAATAACAAACATCATCAAAACATATGTATGCCATGCAACTCACCTCTCTGTACAATTAATAATTTATTTTATTATAATATATAAACTGTACTTGTTAAACAATCCTAGATTATTATAGTATTATTTATAAAATTAGTTGATATATTTTTATTCACGCTTTTCATAATATAAGTATGAAATAAACTCTATAATAATGTACATCATGCTTAGAATTGCAATTGGAATAAAAATAAACATATACAATATATTTTCTGTTAAATAATAAAATAAAAAGCTACATATACTAATAATTGTTGTAATCCAAAACATAATATTTCCACTCTTAGCTTCACTTTTTAACTTTATAAGACGATTTCTTTCATCCATAGATTCAATCCTATCTTCTTGTGTAGCTTTTTTAGAAAATGCCCGAATAAGAGTTATAATCCCAAATAATAAAATTATTATAGAAAATACAACATGCTTAATTTGCAGTGTTAGCCAATCTTCAGGATATATAATATCTTTTGTTAAACTACATATTCCTAATATTGTAGCCAAAACACCAAAGGTAAAACCTTTTTTATTATAAATTTTCATATTGTTTATCCTCCAACTCTTTATTTTCTTTAAGATAGCATAAATCTTCTACTGTTGTGCCAAATACCTCTGAAATACGATAAGCAAGCATGAGCGAAGGAGCATACTGTTCTTTTTCTATAGAAATAATTGTTCTCTCGCTCACATAAACTAAATCAGCAAGTTGTCGTTGTGTCATTCCAATGGAAATTCTTAATATTTTAATTTTAGTTTTCATTGAATACTCCTTTTATAATATGAAGTTCACTTTATATAAATAAGTACTAATATAAAATCTGTTTCAGGAAGATTAGGCATGCAGATATAAAAATAAATATGAATAGATATTATTACTTATTAGAAGAAATGGACAAAGAAGCATGTGAAAATATAAGTAAAATATTATTCAAATAATAGTCAGCTAAATGCCATTTTAAGTACTTTTTTTATTAGTCAGTTAAATATCAGCAATATATATAATAAAATCTACTTATAAAACACTTGAATTTACTATTATTTAATAAAATTTATAATTATTTACTCTTTGTTGTTGACATTAGTACTATACCATATCTTTATTTGTAAATGTTGTTATTCCAATATATTCATATCTTTTTATATGCTTTTGTCAGTTAAATGTCAGCAAAACATTTTATACATAGTATTTACATAAGTTTTCCACAACTTATCCCCAATATTATCCACAGAAAAAAGGTAGCACTTATATTCGTCGCTACCTTTCATTTATTAATCTTCATCCTTCCAACTTTTTATCCAGTCCCCTATTTCTGTTATTTTGTCTTCTGTTATTTCTTCTCCATCATGTAATTTTGAAATAAGTTCTGATAAAGGATTGTTATGTAAACCTCCAAAAATTCTTTTACCTTCTAATTTCAAATATTCTTTTTCTTTCACTAATACTGTATAATGTACATGTTTTCCAATTCTCTGAGAGATTAAAAAACCTTTTTTAGTTAACCTTGTTAAAAGCGTAATTGTAGTTGTATGTTTCCAGCCATATATTTTTTCTATCTCATCTGCAACATCCTTCGATGTTACAGTTTTATAACCTGAGTTCCAAATGAATTTCATGATTTTTAATTCTGCATCTGGTAATTTCTTATTTATCATAATATATTCCTTCTTTCTATAAAACCTAAAATCTAACTTAAACTAATAATAGGAGCTTTTTAACACAAAAACTACAGGTAAAATTTACCATATATTCTACGTTTTAGATTATTTTTATCTTTCCTCTAAAAGAAATTGACATTTTACTTATTTTAGGATATTATGAAGTTGACTTCACATGAAGTTAGCTTCATATAGAAAGAGGGTATGGAATGAAAACAAAAGTACGAGAATTTCGAACAAATATGGGTCTAACACAGCAACAACTTGCTGATTTAGTCCATGTATCAAACAGAACAATTATTTCTATTGAAAAAGAGCAATATAATCCTTCTCTTATGCTTGCCTACCGTATAGCACAAGTATTTGATACAACGGTTGAAGAACTATGTTGTTTAAAAGAAAATAAAGAAATGGACGACAAAAAACATGAAAGTAAAGAATAGACGAGGTTTTATAGTAGGTATTATAGCTTCTATGTTATGTTGTGTTAGTATAGTTATTTACTGCATTTTAAAAGAACAAAGATTCCTAATTTCATCATTCCTTTTAATTACAATAGCAATCTTTAATTTTTACAATGCTTTTTCAAGAAAAGGCATTGTTGAAGAATTGCACGATAATGCAGATGAAAGAGACTTATATTTAACAATGAAAACAAGTCATATATTAGTTAAAATTATGAATTATACATTATGTGCCTTTACATTTCTTTTCATCATAGCTTATAGTGCATGGAAAAATCAATCACTTCTAGTTATAGCTATAACATTATGCATCATTGAGATTTTTTTATTTGTTGCATATTTACTTATCAATATATTTTTAGAGAAAAAAGAGTAAATACAAGAGGTGATATAAATGTGTTTTAAGACTTATATACTAAAAAGAGTAATAAATAACAAGCAATTAGAAATAACTCGAAGTTTTGACTTAGATAATCTCATTTGTACTGCAACAGAAATATTGAAAGATAATAAGATTGATTTGATAATTGTTGATGAAGGAAATAACATTGTTTGGAGAAATGAAAAAAGCACTCCCCAACATGAGAATGCTTAGTTACAGATATAGAAGTGTACTGCGAATACACTTCTATTTTTTTATTATATCATAAATTATTGATTAAAAAATAGCTAATACAATAGTTTTTAAGATAGCTCAAATAATCTTCTTGAGTATTTATATAGATTATTGAAATTTGAAATAAGAAAAAGACAAAATTACTCCATATCTTAAATCAAATTAAAGTCTATATTTATAGTATATAATTTATAACTTTTACCCATCTCAAATATTGATATTTCCATATCATATGATGTATTATAGGTTTCATCATATATATTCTTACGTTTAATGTTAATTGTACCCACCTTAATATTTTTCCTAATATATATACCATGTTTATTATTTTCTCTAAAATTATCTATAAGTTCACTCGATAATTCCCTAATATACATTTCAGTATACGTGTTTAAACCTATCTCAACTTCTTGTAAAGAAGAAATATATTCCTTCTCGACTTTAATATTTTCATTTATATCAAACTCGTTAAAGAATTTATTACATACTTTTAAATCCTCATATGTTAAATCCTTAGTTTTAACTATATTTTGAGGTTTTTCCCAAAATACTTCTATTTGTATTGCCGCTTCTTTTCCTACATTCACAAGTGTTAACTTTATAATATCTGAACATATTGGAACTTTGTTTGGCATCTGAATTTCATTAAACATACAAGGAGTACCATAAGTTTTATACAAATATGCATTTTTCTTAATAGGAATAACCTTAGGCTCTCTTTCCCTAGATATACTTTCTTTTAACTCTTCATTATCTTTTTTAGCCATTTCTCTAGTTATCAATATAGCACCTAATGTTGCTAACCCTCCAAATATACCACCTAAAAAACTGCCCCAAAAACTTAGCCACTCACCATCTGTTGAATTATGTGTTCTTATATCCCAATATAACACCCTATTTATTAACAACGGTAAGCCAATACATATAATAAGAATTGCTATTACACTTATAAATATGGTTAGTATCTTATGCCTTTCAATCCAACTTTTATTTTTATTATTTATCTTACTCACTACTTTGCCTCCATTTCTATAATATATATTCTACCATTTTGTACAAAATAAAAAATCCCCTAAAGGGGACCTTGAGTGGCTAACACCACTCTTATTTGTTATCATCATCTTTATGGTAAAAATCTGCATCACAATTAGGCTATAGTAAAATTGGCATACCTTCCACTCTGTTTTTTATTATATCATACGTTCTAGGTTGCTGAAAGGACCTATTTAAATCGTTTTTAAGATATGTTAAGTAAGGTTATTGATATTTATTATATTAATGTATTTCAAAAAATAAGCACTCCTATAAAAAGAGTGCTTTGGTGTATGTTAATGTATATATCTAATATAATTATAACATGTCTTATGTTTTAGTATGATAATTTTAGTTCATTTTATTATTACAACTTTTACTTATTCATATTAATAATAATGTATACAGATAAAATTATTTATATATATATATGTTATATTTAGCAACTTTATCCCATGGTAACCTATTTTATGATATAATTACTATAAAATTTCAAATTATTTTCGTATTATTAAATGAAGTTTATACAAAATTACTTAACTTATGGAGAGTTTTATTATGTTAGATTTTTTTATAACAACTGTTTCTTCTATTATAGAAATTTGGGCATGTAAAAAAGTATTTGATTATACAAGTAAAATCAAAACTAGTTTAATAAATTTATATTTTTTAATTTCCACTTTTATTATTATTTCTACTTTATATATTAATGTTGGTGCTGATAATAGAATATTAATATGCATTTTTGTAATGTTTATTTTTTATAAATTGAGTTATGAGGTTAATCTTTACAAATGTTTGATAGTTTCATTTTCTTATTGGGCAATATTAGTATGCATAAATGCATTAAGTATGATAGCAATAGTTTCAATAAATAATTTGAGTTCTATGAATATTTTATTAAATGATAATTTTTATAGATATGAAACTATAGTGCTAGGAAATGTAGTTCTAATTACTTTATTATACATTTATAAATCTATATCTAGTAATCTACAAGTTACTAAAAAAGAAATTTATATGTGTATACCAATAGTCGCAAATATGATATCATTTTTTATATTTTATAAATATATCTTAAAACTACTAGATATTTCTTCTGCTACTAGATTAGATATTTTAATCATGGTACTATTATTAACTTTTTCTAATATAACATTAATTTATAGCATAGTTAAAATATTAAAAAGTAATAAAAAATATATTGAATTAACTAAACTACAAGAAAAAATAAATTCTGAAAATAAATATTATAGCAATATAAAAAAATATTATCTTAAGACAAAAGAATTAAACCATGATATGAAGAATCATCTTATTTGCATTAATGAAATGAATAAAAAAAATATTGATACTAGTAATTACATAAAGGATATAGAAAAAAAGCTTGATGAATATAGCAATATATTTGATACAGGAAATATTACTTTAAACATCATATTATCAGAAAAAAAAGAACTTTGTATAGAAAAAGGAATTGATTTCACAATTAATATAAACTTTAACAATTGTAATTTTATTAAAGAAGAAGATATATGTTCTATCTTTGCAAATGCATTAGATAATGCAATTGAAGCTTGTGAAAAAATCAAAAACACTGATAAAAAAATAAAATTACAAGGAATGATAGTAAATAAATTCTTTGCAATAAAAATTACTAATACAAAATCAAATAATATTTTATTAAAAAACAATAATTTTTTGACTACAAAAGAAGATAAAGAATTTCATGGATTAGGAATAAAAAGTATAAAAAATTCTTTAGAAAAATATGATGGTGCAGTTTCTATAGATTTCACAGAAGATTTATTTTATTTAAATATGATGATACCAATTAGAGAATCACAAAAAGATTCAAATATTGTATATGAGAATATTTAATACCTATAATTTATTAATAAAATTATTTAAGGAGAAAGTTAAATGATAAAATCTTGTTCTGATAAAATAGCTTTTTTATTTGTTTTAAATCAAGTAATAGAAAAAGATGATTTAGAAATCTGCTCCTATGGGTTAGAAATTTTACTATCTTCTATACTAAATACTCTAATTTCGTTAATAATAGGTTTAATATTAGGTAAATTTATTTATTCTATAGTATTCTTAATATCTTTTTGTACGATAAGGCAATTTTCAGGAGGATATCATGCAGCTAACAACAAAAACTGTATCCTAATTTTCAATAGCATTTTTTTTATTTCTATGGTTTTGGGAATAATTTTAAATAATTCTATCCCTATCCCATTATTTTTAGCGATATTGTCTAGTTTCAACCTTCTGAGCATTTTTATTTTTGCTCCAGTATGTCATGTGAACAATCCGCTAAATGAAACAAAATATAAAAAAAATAAGCTAATTTCAAGAGTTATATCTAGCACCTTATTCTTGATTGTTTTTCTAGGTTGCAAATACTTAACTTTATACAATTATGTTGTATATACTTTTTTAGCTTTATCTTGGATAAATTTATTACTAATTATTCAGATTATTATAAATAAAAAAATATCATAGGGAGATGTTAATATGAAAAAAATTCTATATCACTTCATGAAAGCCTGTAGTGTATTAGCTATGTTTGCAGCATTTTTATCTGCAAACACAACTTCACTATGGCATGTATATCAGCCAAAAATACCAGAAAAACTAAAAAGATTCTAAAAAATACCAAAATAAGGTAACAACTAATTTTAGTTGTTACCTTCCTAATAATCAATGCTTAAATTTTGATACACTAAAATTTTTAACTTGAGACTTGAATAACTGTTCAATCTCACCGACTATACTCTGTATCTTATTTTCATATCTTGAATCATAATATATATTTATCTCACCTATGCTATTTATGCTTATAGAATAGTCTTTTCTTTCTATTATACATATGCTTCCACAATCTGATAAATCATTCTTGTATATTAATTTTAATTGTCTTTTTATCTTGAGAAAGTCTATTGCTGGATAAATATTATTTGGATAAAAACTTTTATCATTTATTAACATATTATCCACCCCTTATCGTTTTATTTATAAAACTTTATACCTTATTAATAATTATATTAAACATATTCTTCCATATATTCATAATTATTTCATATAAAATATTTACTTTATCTATTAATAAAATCTAATGCTTTATAAAGAGTATCAAACCTATCATTTCCCTTTATCATAGTATATCTTTCTTTAGTTATAGAACCTATCTTATTACATGCTCCTCCACCTACAACATATAAATTCTCCGTTTGACCTGGTACATAATCTTTTATATCACATACTCTACATTCATTTTCTTTGTAGTTCCAACTAATTACTTGTGCTAGAACTTTGTCAACTTCTCCCTCATAAACTACTGTATGCTTAATCATACTATTCACACCCCCACCATTTTTTATCTTATCTTTAAAATCTACCCACAATTTCGGATTATCAAGCATCTTACGAGGACAATATTTTTTCTTAGCATCATAATGCCTAATTACTTTGTCTGCACTAATATTTAAATCTTTCATTAACTTTTTAGTTAAGTCTATTGCATTTTGTCTTGCTTTTGTATAATTTCCATCACGATTTACACATATTTCTATGTTTATACTATTATAGTTTGTAACTCCTTGAATTAGTGCAGTACCATAACTCTTACCAACTGCCCACGCTCCATCAGAATGAGATAGTGTTTGATATATTACTTTATCATCTACATAGTAATGAACACTTGCTTCTAAGTTACCCTTGTTGAGTGCTTGTGCATGTCTTTTAGCATCTGCTCCCTTGCTCTCGTTATCTGTCTCATGAATTACTATAAACCTAGGGCTATTCTTATTTGGATAACACTTTTTCTTTGTTAGCATCTTTATTATATCTACCATTATTTTTCACCATCCTTTAATTGTTTGTAAGTTTGATTTATACCTATTGATATACCCCAACAAATTACACCTTGTAATACTGCATCAGCATTTAATCCTAACATCCATATTGAGAAACCTATTCCAAGTGCTAATAACACTACTGGAATATATTTATTATCTAGTTGTTTATATTTCTTACATCCTGCTCCTATAACATAAAGAGCAGCAACTAAAATTAGTAACTGCTCTGGTATAAAACTTATTAAATTATCCATCTCTTATCCTCCTAATTAAAATATTCCTCTCTGTATTGCAAATATAAAGAATCCTACTAATGTTGTAATCATTGTTCCAATTAGCCACTTTAGCATACTTGTAAGTGAGTTTAAGTTCTCACACAATGCTTTTAACTCTGCTTTAGACTCTATATTTGCCACTTTTAATTCGTCTATTTCGTCATTATGTTTATTTATCGTTACTTCATGTCGTTTCAAATTGTCTTTGAAAAGTTCTTCATTCATGAAAACCTCCTTATTTTGTATTAAAATAAGACTTAGAGGTTATCTAAGCCTTATAAAAATTTTCTATTATTAACTTTTAGGCATTATAATATTACTATTTGCTCTATTTATTTGTTGCCCCCTAATTTGTTTAATAAATTTTAATAGCACGTCAATGATAACTTGCAACAGCATTAACAGTAGTAAAAGCAGGTATATGAATGAGATTATCAGTAAATTTAACATCAAGCTTATTATTATAGTAAAGACCATGAGAAGTAGTAGTATAATCATTATCAGTACTTTTCAAACTTATATCACAAGTAAAGATAAAATCTTTACCAGAGGAAGTAGATAAATCACAACATGCAAAAACAAAGAGTTTGTTTTTACTTTTAGTATAACTATTAACATAATCACACTCAGCATAAAAAATATTAGGCTTAAAACCTAAATTACTAATGGTAATCCAATTATAAAATTGTTTTTCATATGTTGAATTATATACAAGAGCTTTTTCAACAGTGGATGTATAAATGGAGTCAGTCAACCCACTAGCAATCTTATATCTACCATTTAATTGTGTTATAGTATTATTAGCTTGTGTTAACTTATTTGTTAAATCCTGTACACTAGCGTCTGAACTATTAAAGGATTCTTTTACCTTCTCTGACAATTCCACTAAAGAATTATTTAAACTTGATTCAATATTCTTTAATGCCAATACATTTATGATAGAATTTTTACCATTTATTAAACCATGTTTCATTTCTTTAATTTTACTTGCTATATCTTGTAGACTAGCATCGTCACCTAATGGCATTATATTCTTACTTATACTTACAACTTTTTCAGCAGTTGCATTAGCACTATCTGTAACGACTATTTTAAGTGTGTGTAGTGCATTATCTTCTAGTGTATAGTTGATTGTTTTTTCAAGTGTTAAATCTGTTGTGATAGTTCCTTTTAATACATCATCAATAAAGTATTCTATTTTAGTTAGTAATGTAGGGTCTGTGTGGTCTGCTTTAAATGTTGCTTGTGTAGAGTTATATGAAGATATGTTCAAAAATGGTAATGCTTGAAGTAATGTTATTTGTGCATAACCATAAGTCCCGCTAGTATTTCCGCCAGCAATAGTATCAGCATTTTCTAACCAATATTCAGATGTAGGTATATACCCTTGTGGTTTATAACTATCTCTAGTTAAAACATAGCCACTACCACCTCCACCCATAGCAGTATCACTACAAGCACCTCCAAACCATCCGCCACCACCACCGCGAGAAAGAACATTAGTAATTGTTAGACATCCACCCTTACCAAAGAGACCTTCATTATTAAATTCTAAAGCCATTCCGCCTGTATTTTGCCTACCACTACAAGAAAATGCCGAATTAGAACCTTTTCCATAGCCACCTATATAACCACCGCCTACACCGCTACTCCAACCACCACCGCCGCCTCCTGAGCCACCTGCAACTATTATACGAGAAAGCAATCCTTCTTCGCTATTCCAATCACCTCCAATAATTCTTATATCGGTAGCACCTCCACCAGTACAATCTTTTCCATAACCTCCTCCATTGAACACTTCAAGAGTATTATTTGCATCATATCCTAATTGGCCAGTATAAATATATAAAACTACTTCTTTTTTTAATGTAAGTTCTCCATAAGAATAACCGCCAGCACCACATTCTCCACCTCCCCAATTACCACCTTTAGCGCCCCAACACTCAAGCTTATATTTTCCAGGTTTTAATGTAACACTTTGTTCACTTCCTGTATAATTAAATTCATAAACTGTTGCCATTCAATCCACCTCTTTCTTAATTTATGATTTTATTGTACCTAATTTTAAAACCACAAACGTCTGCAAAGTGTAGATGAAGTGTAGGCAAAATGTAAATGAATTTATATATTTTTAGGAATAAAAAAAGAACCTCCTATACTGTTGGTTCTGCTGGTGTTTCTTCTTTATTTAATAAACCTGTTAATTCTAAATATTGTTCTTCTGAAATCCTGTTTACTGCATAGAATACATCCATTTTATGTTGTAAATCTTCCTTTGTACTATAGTTCTTTTGTTCTATCATTAATTTTAATAAGTTATACATGTTAATTCCTCCTAAATATTATTATTTAATTTAATATTTTCTACTTCAAAGGCTGTGTTTGCTATCTCCCTATCTCTATTTTTATTTTCTTCTTTTAACATACTTAGTTCTTCTTCTAATGCTTTTAATCTCTTTTGTTCATCTGTTAAAATAATTTCTACATCTTTTAAGACAGGTTCTTTTGTAATTGGATTTATTGAATCTATATACTGTTTATTATAGTCTATGCTTCCATATTCAACATCTAAGAAATGTAATTCTGTTATTGTATCATGTTCTAATATGTCACCTGTTGCTTCACCTGTTTGGAGTAATATTTTTCCATCTTGGTTATAAATTATTCTATTTTCTCTATTCATTTAAATTACCACCTTTCATATTATTCAAAAGCATACCATGTAATATCATTATAATTCGGTCTAGTATCAAGTTTAGTTTGTTCAGTATTACCAACATAAAAACGAACTTTAAACTGTGAACTATTAATAACATTTATATTAGAAGTAAGTCCAGTACTACCAGTAATGGATGCACAAGGTATTCTTGAAGAATTGCAAGAATATATAATATAACAATAATTATAATAAGTAACATCACAAGTAATATAAACAAAGGAGGGAGAAAAACTTAAATTAGTATTAATTGTCCAAGGAGCGAAATCAGTAGGAACACGAGTAACAGTACCTTTAGCCCATCTTTTACGTTGACTTAACTGATTATTAAGCTCTGTAATTTGATTTTGTAATTCCTCAGAAGTAGCATCTGAATTATCAAAAAATGTTTTTATCTTCTCAGAAAACTCAACTAATGTATTATCTAAACTAGCAGGAACGTTTTTAAGTGCTAAAGTATTTACAATACTAGTCTTACCATTTTTGAAAGCAGTACCAATCTCCTTCCATTTATTCGTAACCTCTTCAAGACATGAACCAGCAGGAAGTGGTGCAATTCCGTTGCTTATACTTAATACTTTTTCTACTGTAGTATTACTACTGTCTGTAACAACTATTTTAAGTGTGTGTAGTGCATTATCTTCTAATGTATAGTTAATTGTTTTTTCAAGTGTTAAATTTGTTGTGATAGTTTCTTTCAATACATCATCTATAAAATATTCTATTTTAGTTAATAGTGTAGGGTCTGTGTGGTCTGCTTTAAACGTTGCAGTAGTTGAGTTATAAGATGATACAGTTAAAAAAGGTAATGCTTGAAGTAATGTTATTTTTGCACGACCATCTGAATAACCACTTACAACGGTAGTATTTCCACCTACTTCCATAACTACATTTTCAAAATAATATTCAGAAGTTGGAGTATATCCAGGCGGTTTATAACTATCTTTAGTTAATATATAGCCACTTCCTCCATCACTTCCCTTTCCAGAACTATCGGCACAAGCACCACCAAACCATCCACCACCACCTGTATAAATTGAAGGATTATTATTTTTAGCTCCTTTTCCAAAAGAACCATCACATTTACCATCATCAGTAGTGCCACGACCACCCTCGAATTGTGTACCACCATGAGAAGGTTCTCCGTTCCAACCTCTACCAGGCATACCTTTTAAACCACCACCGTTGCCACCTCTATATGTGTCTGCCGTTCCACCACCACCACCTGCAACAATTATCCTAGATAAAAGACCTTTCTCATCATCCCAAGTTCCATTAATAAGCCTTATGTCAGTAGCTCCACCACCAGAAGCACTACTACCACTACCACCACCATTAAATCCATAATCTTTTCTACCATCTAAACCAGCATAAAGATATAAAGTAGTTTCTTTTTTTAACGTTATTTCACCACTACAATAACCACCATAACCATAATAAAATCCACTTTCATAAGGAGTACCTCTTGTACCACCTCTTGCACCCCAACATTCAAATTTATATTTACCAGGCTTAAGTGTAACATTTTGTTCTCCATTTGAAGCATTAAAATTCCATTCCGTAGTCATTTCATCACTCTCCTTTCTATATAGGTAACATATCATTTTGTATATTTATATTTTCATTATTAAATTTTTCTATCTTTGCAACGACTTCATCTATTGCCCCTTGAACATTTGTAGCAGTAAGATTACTTGTTGCATTATTATAACTTGTTTTCTCTGCTGTTGTTTCTATACTATCTACACTAGTTTTTACCTCATTCAATGCACTAACTATATTTGTTTTCTCTGTTGTTTCAAGTAGTGTTGTATCACCTATTCTAGTGTTTAACTCTGTCTTAGTAGTTTCTATGTTGCTTGTTAACTCTGTTTTAGTTGTATCTATTTTAGTGTCTAACTTATTGATATTTGTTAATATTTTTTCTTCATCTTTTTTAGTTAAAAATATCGCAGTTGGGTCAACAACTAAGGTCACTTTCTCTACATTAGATACCTCTATAATAAATTTTAAATACAAATCTTTCATAGCTCCATTGCCAACTTTTGGCTTGTATGTTTCAGGACTTTTACAAAT
>NZ_JBJODK010000020.1:0-51504 GCF_045900275.1 Clostridioides sp. GD02367
TGAGTAAATTTATTAAAATTAAAAAAAGTTTTGTTTTTTATGTTTAGACCCTACAAATTTGGGACATAATATAATTGTAAAACTTAATATAGCAAAAATAAATTACTCAATCTCCCCCACTTAAAGGCCTCTATCCCCCATAGAGGTCTTTTTTATTTTCTTTTATTTTCAACTCTAATCTTATAAAAATAAAGAGTCTTATATATCATTCTGTAAATTAAAATTCTCTTGTTATACTAAATATTAAATATAGAAACTATAGAAAGTTATAAATAATATAAATAGCATATTCATTTAAGTTTAGTATATTTAACAAAAAATGTTTACAATTTAACCTTCATTTTAATAAGTTTACTATATATTCACTTTGTCTTAATATATCCTTTACAAATTAAGAGTATTATTAATCTATAAGCAAATCATAAAATGAAATCAAATATTTTAGGAGGATAAAAAATGGCAGATATAAGACTAGAAAATGTCACAAAATCTTATAATAAAAAAAATACCGTTATAGAAAACTTAAATCTTACTATAGAAGATGGTTCTTTTACAGTGTTGGTAGGCCCAAGTGGATGTGGTAAATCTACTACACTAAGAATGATTGCAGGTCTTGAAGATATAACTTCAGGTAAATTAAAAATTGAAGAAAATGATGTAACAAAAACGGATGCTAGTAAAAGAGATATAGCTATGGTATTTCAGAACTATGCGTTATATCCACACATGACTGTCAAAGAAAATATAGAATTTGGTCTTAAGAATAAGAAAGTACCTAAAGAAGAGAGAGAACAACTTATAACAGAAGTTATTGATGTGGTAGGATTACAAGAATATTTAAATGTGAAACCAGGTAATTTATCTGGAGGTCAAAGACAAAGAGTAGCACTTGCTAGAGCTATGGTTAAAAATCCAAAGGTATTTTTAATGGATGAGCCATTATCAAATTTAGATGCTAAATTAAGAAACCAAATGAGAACAGAATTAATACAATTACATCAAAAACTAAAATCTACATTTGTTTATGTAACTCATGACCAAGTTGAGGCAATGTCGATGGCAGATAAGATAGTGATAATGAACAAAGGTAAGATAATGCAAATAGGTTCCCCAAAAAAAATATATCAAAATCCTAAAAACTTATTTGTAGCCCAGTTTATTGGAAATCCTTGCATGAATATACTAAATATCAAAAATGATGTTAAGCTTGGATTTAGACCAGAAAAAGCAACACTAGAGAGTATAAATATAGATGGAAAAAATGATGGTGTATTTAGCTTATTTGGAAAAGTAGTTACTAAAGAAGTCTTGGGAAATGAAACTATATATTGTCTATCTGTTCTTGATAGTGAGATAAGAGTTAAAACAGAAAATGATATATTTGATATTGGAAGAACCTTAAGAATAAGCGTGTTAGAAAAAGATTTATATTATTTTGATAAGTATGGAGAAAGAGTAGAAGATTTAAAAAAATGTAAAAATATGTATTCTAAAATCAAAGGAGATATTTATGAAAAAGCAATTTAACAAAGCATATTTATATATAACACCTGCTATTATAGGAACTCTTTTGTTTATAGTATATCCAATAATCAAGACAATATCTTTAAGTTTTAAATCAGGAAGTCTTCTTAGTTCGACTTTTGAAAATGTAGGTTTAAATAACTATACAGAACTCTTAAAGAATCCAGAATTCATACAAACTATAACTAATACAGCAATTTATACTTTCTTTATGGTAGTTATATCTATTTCATTAGCTATAGTACTTGCTGTTTGGTTAAATAAAAACTCTATAATACACAATTTAACGCAAAGTATAATCTTTACACCACATGTAATTTCACTAGTATCTGTAGCTGTATTGTGGCTTTGGATTATGGAGCCACAATATGGCTTTTTAAACTGGATACTGTCAACACTACATTTACCAACATCAAAATGGCTTTCAAGTGAAAGCTCAGCTTTAATGTCACTGATTCTAATAGGAATATGGAAAACTCTTGGATATAATATTTTAATAGTGTTGTCAGGTCTTAAATCCATACCAAACTATATATATGAGGCATCTAAATTAGATAACGCGAACAAGATAACTAATTTCTTTAAAGTGACATTGCCATTATTGTCACCAACAATATTTTTTCTTATGATAACAACAACAACTGCATCATTTCAAGTGTTTGATGAGATAAGTATAATGACACAAGGTGGGCCATTAGGTTCAACCAATATGTTGTCTTATTATATATATGAGTCTGGATTTATATATTATGATATAGGACAAGCAAGTGCAGCGAGTATGTTTTTACTAGCTATAGTTATGATTGCTACATATGCTAATTTCAGATTACTGTCAAAGAAAGTTCACTATCAATAAAAAAATAGACATAAGGCCTATCAAGAAGGAGGAGAAAATGGATATTATACAACCTATCAAAAAAGACAAAATTAATATAAAGAAAATAGCATCAAAATCAATAGAAGTATTAGTTTTATTACTTTTATCTGCAATATTTATATTTCCTTTTATATGGATGTTATCGACATCTTTTAAAAATCCACAAGAAATGATGCAATTACCACCTACTATAATACCAAATGATATAGTGTTAGAAAATTATAGCACAGCATGGAATTCAGGACCATTTTTTAGATATTTACTAAACAGTGTATTTGTAACAGGAAGTGTTTTAATCATACAGTTTTTAGTGATGGTTCCAGCAGCTTATGCATTTTCTAAAATTAGATTTAAAGGCGAAAAGGTATTATTTGGACTTTTACTTATAGGGCTTATGATTCCACCACAAGTAACTTTTTTACCAGTATATATGATGATGAGTAAGTTTGGATTTATAAATACATATGTTCCACTTATAATTCCATTTATGACATCTTCATTTGGTATATTTCTACTTAGACAAAATTTCATGCAGATTTCAGATGAGATTATTGAAGCAGCTAAACTAGATAATGCTTCTGATTTAAAGATAATGTTTAAAGTAATGGTTCCTATGGCAAAACCAGCAGTAATAACATTTATATTATTCAATTTTATATATCATTGGAACAATTACTTCTGGCCTCTAGTAATGACAAATACAGATGCCATAAGAACTTTACCAATAGGGGTGGCACTTCTTAAATCTTCAGAAGGAATTACTGCATGGAATGTAATAATGGCAGGAAATATAATTCTAATTTTACCAATAATTCTTGTATATATATTTGCAAATAAAAAGGTAAAAGAAGCTTTTATGTATTCAGGAATAAAATAAAAAATTAAAGACTAAATTTGGAGGATGAAAATGAAGCTTAAAAGAAAATTAGCAACAGGATTAGCAATAACATTATTATTAGGTTCTTTAGTTGGGTGTTCAAATTCTAATGATTCAAATACATCTAAAGGGGAAAAAACTGATAGCAATATTACAAAGATAGATTTCTGGGCTCCTTTGGGTGGAACTAATGGAGAAACTGCACAAAAAATGGTTGACCAGTTTAATAGTGAGCATAAAGATGTACAAGTAAATATGCTAAAACAGAAAGATTACTATGAAAATGCAACAAAATTACAGGCAGCCTTAACTTCTAAAGACCAACCAGATGTAACATTACTAGAAATAACTCAAACAGGTACATTTGCATCAGCAGGAGCTTTAGTAGATATGAGCAAGTATTTTGATAAAACATACCAAGAAAGATTTTTTTCTGGTCTTTTAACAAATTCATATTACGAAAACAAGTTTGTTGGGATGCCATTTAATAGAAGTACTCCAATATTATACATAAATAAAGATATGGCAACTAAAGCAGGTCTTGACCCTTCAGGTCCAAAGTCATGGGAAGAACTTAAAAATTATGCTAGTAAGATGACGAATAAATCAGAAGATACTTATGGTTTTGAAACACCAATAGATATTTGGTTCTATGAAGCTATGGTAATGCAAAGTGGTGGAGAAATAACTAATGGTAAAAAAGTAGCGTTTAATAATGAAGCAGGGCAAGCACCAGTTAAATTCTGGCAAGATATGATGAAAGATGGAATAATGAAAATGCCTCCTGGAGAAGATTATAATGCTTGGGATGTGGCAAAACAAGATTTTGTAAATGGTAAAGTAGGCATGATATTTACATCAACAGCTGATTTAGCAGGACTTATGCAACAAACAGAAGGTAAATTTGAAATATCAACAGCATTTTTACCAAAGAATCAAAAATACGCAACTCCTACAGGTGGAGCAAATCTAGTTATGCTTGAAGGTGGAACAGATAAAGAAAAAGAAGCAAGTGCAGAATTTATAAAATGGATGACTCAAACAGATAAGATAGTTCAATTCAGTTCATCAACAGGGTACTTACCAACAACTGACGATGCAACTAAGTCTGAAAAATTACAAACACTATATAAAGAGAAACCTCAATATAAAGTTGCAACTGACCAGTTACAATATGCTGTAGCACTTCCAATGTTAAATGGATATAAAGAAGCAACTGATAAGCTAATGGATGAAATTAAAAAGGGACTTACTGACTTAAATGTATCTCCAAAAGATGCAGTAAGTAAAGGAACTTCTGCAATGCAAGCAGTAATAGATAAAACAAATAAATAATTATTTATAGCCATAAACTGATTAAAAGTATTTAATAATATATGAATGAAGAGGTAATGTAAATGACAAAAGTTATAGTATTATCAGTAGATTCTTTATTTGAAAAAGACTTGAAATTTGTAAAAAATCTCCCAAATTTTAAATCTATATTAGAGAATTGCTCTATAGTAAAAAATATAAATTGTGTATATCCTACTTTAACATATCCATGCCATACTAGCATGGTTACAGGAGTATATCCTAAAAAGCATGGTATATATCATAATGAAAAATTTGACCCAAATAAAGAAAGCAAAGATTGGTATTGGTATTCAAAGGATATAAAAACAAAAACTATTTTAGATGTAGCAAAAGAAAATAATTTAACTACAGCTAGTGTATTATGGCCTGTAATGGGAGCAAATCCAAATATAGACTTTAATATTGCAGAAATATGGGCACCTAATAGAGACGATGATCCAAGAGAGACTTTTGAAAAAAGTTCTAGTAAGATTATAATGGATAGTATTTATAATAAACATTGTCATTATATTGATTGGAAGCTAGAACCTAACATGGATTTGTTTGGATTAAACTGTGCAGTAGATATTATAAAGGACTATAAGCCTGATTTAATGTTGATACATTTGGCGACATTGGACCATACAAGACATAATTATGGATTATTTAATGAGCAAGTGGATGAAGCATTGAAAATGAATGATGAATGGCTAGGAGATATAATTCAAGCTACAAGGGATGCAGGTACATATGAAGATACAAACTTTATAATACTTGGAGACCATGGTCATCTTAGAGTTGACAAAGTTATAAATCCAAATGTTTTACTTGAATCAAGAGGATTTATAACAGTAGAAGATGGAGAAGTTAAACATTTTGATGCCTATGTAAATTCTTCTGGTATATCAGCTCAGATAATAGTAAATAACTTAGATAGATTAACAGAGTTAAGAGAACTACTTGAGGAGTTTAAAGAAGAATTATTCATAGAAAATATTTTTAGCAAAGAGGAAGCATCTGAACTTGGTCTTGAAGGTGATTTTGAAATGGTAATTGAAGGAATTGAAGGAATTTCGTTTGGTAATGATGTAGAAGGAAATATTATAAAGGATTCTGATATAAAAGATTATAAATTTGCTGTTGCAACACATGGTCATTTACCTACTAAGGGTAATAGACCTCCATTTATAGCTTTTGGACCTAACATTAAAAGTGGTGTGGTTATAGAGAATGGAGATTTGAGGGCACATGCAGCAACTATATTAAAGTTATTTGGTTTAACGTTGGATGGAGCTGAAAAAGAGGCATTTGATTTTATCATATAAATTGGATGAAGTATTTATTTTCCATGTATTATAGACTTCTATTGTAAAGATAGAAGTCTTTTTTTATATTTTAGATTTAAGTAAAATTTAAATGGGTAAAATATTTAAAATAACTTAAACAATTTTATAAAGGTATGATATAATAATAAATGTTAGGAACTAATGTTCGAAAAAGGAGTGATACCGTGGATTTTAAAATAAAATCAGACTTCAAACCTACAGGTGACCAACCAGAAGCTATTAAATCAATAGTGGATTCTATAAATAGAAATGAGAAATTTTCAACATTATTAGGAGTAACGGGTTCAGGAAAAACATTCACAATGGCAAACATCATTCAGCAAGTTAAAAAACCTACCCTAATAATGGCTCACAATAAGACACTAGCAGCACAGCTTTACAGTGAGTTTAAAGAATTTTTCCCAGACAATGCAGTTGAATATTTTGTAAGTTACTATGATTACTATCAACCAGAAGCATATGTAGCTCACAGTGACACTTATATAGAAAAAGATGCAAGCATAAATGATGAAATAGATAAACTTCGACATTCTGCTACGGCATCTATTTTAGAAAGAAGAGATACTATAATAATATCATCTGTATCTTGTATATATGGACTGGGTGATCCAAAAGACTATAAAGAACTTATGCTATCTATAAGACCAGGTATGCAAAGAGACAGAGATGATGTAATAAAAAGGTTAATAGAGATACAATACGAAAGAAATGACATAAATTTTACAAGAGGTACCTTTAGAGTTAGAGGAGATATACTAGAGATATTCCCAGCAAGTAACGATGAGAAAGCAATAAGAATAGAGTTTTTTGGTGATGAGGTAGATAGAATAACAGAGATTGATTATGTAACAGGAAAGATTGTTGGTACTAGAAACCACATTGTTATATTCCCCGCATCTCACTATGTAACAACACCAGAAAGAATTGAAAAGGCAATTGTAGAAATAGAGGACGAACTTCAAGAGCAAATAAAATTTTTTAAGGAAAATGATAGACTTTTAGAAGCTCAAAGAATTGAACAAAGGACTAAGTACGATATAGAAATGCTAAAAGAAATAGGATTTTGTCAAGGTATAGAGAACTATTCAAGACATATTACAGGTAGAGAAGAAGGAGAAAAGCCATATACTTTAATGGATTTCTTTCCAGATGATTATTTAATAATTGTAGATGAGGCACATGTTACTATACCACAAGTAAGAGGTATGTATGCAGGAGATAGGTCTAGAAAAACATCTCTTATAGAGAATGGATTTAGATTACCTTCCGCACTTGACAATAGACCATTAAATTTTCAAGAATTTGAAGGAAATATAAATCAGATGTTGTTTGTAAGTGCTACACCAGGGCCTTATGAAATTCAACATTCAGAAACTATAGCAGAACAAATAATAAGACCAACTGGACTTTTAGACCCAATTGTAGAAGTAAGACCTATCAATAATCAGATAGACAATTTGGTAGGAGAAATAACTAAAACTATAGAAAAAAATGAAAGAGTACTTATAACCACTTTAACCAAAAAAATGAGTGAGGACTTGACTAATTATCTTAAAGAGATAGGGATAAAAGTTAAATATTTGCATTCAGATATAGTTACATTAGAAAGAACCGAAATAATAAGAGATTTAAGACTAGGAAAGTTTGATGTACTTGTAGGAATAAATCTACTTAGAGAAGGATTAGATATACCAGAAGTTTCACTTATAGCAATTTTGGATGCTGATAAAGAAGGTTTCTTACGTTCCGAAACAGCATTAATACAGACTATTGGACGTGCAGCTAGAAATGAAAATGGAAGAGTAATCATGTATGCAGACAGAATAACTGATTCAATGCAAAATGCTATTGATGAGACAAAGAGAAGAAGAGATATACAAAATCTATATAATGAAGAACATAATATTACTCCTAAGACTATACAAAAAAGTATAAGAGATAGTATAGAAGCTACTAAGGTAGCAGAGGAAGAAGTTGTATATGGAATCTCTGACACAGATGATAAAGATGAAATAAGAGATAATATAGAAAAATTAAAATCAGAGATGATGGAGGCTGCTCAAAACTTACAATTTGAGAGAGCAGCAGAACTTAGAGATAAAGTAAAACAATTAGAAGAAAAATTGGAAAAATAGAAAGGTAAAAACAACATTATGGAAGATAAAATTATAATAAGAGGAGCAAAAGAGCATAATTTAAAAAATGTAGATTTAGAATTACCAAGAGATAAATTTATTGTTTTTACAGGGTTATCAGGTTCTGGAAAGTCTTCTTTGGCATTCGATACAATATATGCAGAAGGTCAAAGAAGATATGTAGAGAGTCTATCAGCATATGCTAGACAATTTTTAGGTCAAATGGAAAAGCCAAATGTAGAATATATTGAGGGGTTATCACCAGCTATATCAATCGACCAGAAGACTACTTCAAAAAACCCACGTTCTACTGTTGGAACAGTAACAGAAATATATGACTATTTAAGATTATTATTTGCAAGAGTAGGAGATGTATATTGTCCTACATGTGGTGAAAAAATAAGTCAAATGACTATCCAAGAAATAGTTGATAAAATGCTAGATTTTCCAGATAGAACGAAATTACAAATACTTTCACCAATTGTTAGAGGTCAAAAAGGTACACATAAAAAGGTTTTTGATAATATCAAAAAAGAAGGATTTGTAAGAGTTAGAGTCAATGGTGAAAATTATGAAGTTAGCGATGATATAGTTCTGAATAAAAATCAAAAACATAATATAGAAGTTGTGGTAGACAGAATAGTAATTAAAGATGGAATTGAATCTAGATTGGCAGATTCGATTGAGACTGCAGTTAAGTTATCAGATGGTCTTGTAATAGCTCAAATAATAGATGGAGAAGAAATTCTTTTTTCAACTAAATTTGCATGTCCAGAACACGGAATTGGTATAGAAGAATTATCTCCAAGAATGTTCTCATTTAATGCTCCTTTTGGTGCTTGTGATGTTTGTAATGGTCTTGGAGAAAGTAAAGAAGTTGACCCAGAGTTAGTCGTACCAAATAAAGATTTGTCAATAAAACAAGGTGCGGTTGCAGCATGGGGGTCAACAGGTGTTAATGATGATACTTACTATAGTAAAATGATAAAAAGTTTAGCAGAACATTTTAATGTATCTTTGACAACACCATTTAAAGATTTACCAGAGGATTTTGTTGAGGAATTACTTTATGGTAAGGACAATATAATTGTAGAGTTTACTTATGAATCAAAATTTGGAGGAACTAGAAATTATAAGTCGTACTTTGAAGGAGTAATAGTAAACTTAGAGAGAAGATACAACGAAACTAACTCGGAGTACATGAGAGATAAGATTGAAGAATATATGGCAGAAAGACCATGTCCAAAATGTAAAGGTATGAGACTTAAAAAAGAAGTCCTATCTGTTTTGGTTGATGGTAAAAACATAATGGAAGTTACAAATTTATCTGTAAATGAATTAATTGATTTTATGGAAAATATAACCCTTACAGAGAAACAGAGATTTATAGCTCATGAGATTATAAAAGAAATAAAAGGAAGAGCTATGTTCTTAAGAGATGTAGGTCTTGATTATTTGAATTTATCAAGAAAAGCTGGAACTCTATCAGGAGGGGAAGCACAACGTATAAGATTAGCAACTCAAATAGGTTCTGCACTTGTTGGGGTTTTATATGTACTTGATGAACCAAGTATAGGACTTCATCAGAGAGACAATGATAGGCTTATAGGTACACTTAGACACTTAACAGACCTAGGAAATACCTTAATTGTTGTAGAGCATGACGAAGACACAATGAGAGAGGCTGATTATGTTTTAGATATTGGACCAGGCGCAGGTATACATGGTGGTGAGATAGTTGCACAAGGAACTTTGGATGAAATAATTAAAAATGAAAACTCAATAACAGGTCAGTATCTAAGTGGTAAAAAACAAATATTACTTCCTGAGACTACTAGAGAAGGAAATGGAAATTTTATAGAAATAATTAAAGCATCAGAAAATAATCTAAAAAATATAGATATAAAATTCCCATTAGGTAAGTTTACTTGTATAACAGGTGTTTCAGGCTCTGGTAAAAGTACACTAATAAATGACATACTTTACAAAGGTGTAGCAAGTAAAGTAAATAGACTTAAACAAAGAGCTGGTAACCATAAAGAAATAAAAGGAATTGAAAATATAGATAAAGTTATAAATATAGACCAAAGCCCAATTGGAAGAACACCTCGTTCAAATCCTGCTACTTATACAGGTGTATTTGATTTTATAAGAGATATTTTTGCAGCAACTAATGAAGCTAAGGCAAGAGGTTATAAAAAAGGAAGATTTAGTTTCAATGTAAAAGGTGGGAGATGTGAAGCTTGTAAGGGTGATGGAATAATAAAAATAGAAATGCATTTCTTACCTGATGTATATGTTCCTTGTGAAATTTGTAAGGGTGAAAGATATAATAGAGAAACACTACAAGTAAAATACAAAGATAAAACTATATCTGATATATTGGATATGAATGTGGAAGAAGCTGTTGAGTTTTTCGAAAACATACCAAATATAAAAAGAAAATTAGAAACTTTAATGGATGTAGGTCTTTCATACATCAAATTAGGTCAGCCTTCAACTCAATTATCAGGAGGAGAAGCACAACGTATAAAATTAGCTGCTGAGCTTAGTAAAAGACCAACAGGAAAGACATTGTATATATTAGATGAGCCTACTACTGGACTTCATATGGCAGATGTAGACAAGCTAATCCAAGTGCTACAAAGATTAGCAGATACAGGAAATACAATTATAGTTATAGAACATAATTTAGATGTCATAAAGACTTGTGATTATGTAATAGACCTAGGACCAGAAGGTGGAGATAAAGGTGGAACTGTAGTTGCAACTGGAACACCAAAAGAAGTATCTAAAGTTGATGGGTCTTATACTGGTCAATTTTTAAAGAAATATTTTTCTTAAATCATCTAAAATGTGATAAGTTTTAAAATTAGAGATATAAGCTGATTATATCTTTTAGAAGCTAATTAAATATAAGTTGTAAGTAGTCAATAAAAGTATAAAGTCCATATTGCTCTTCATAAGGTTTGTTTTTAAATCAATTATGGAAGGGGGATATGGACTTTAACTTGTTTAGAGTACTGGAAACTGTATAACTTTTTAAATTTCACATTTTAGGGTATAATTTTAATATAAAATTTAATGTTTTGGAGGGCTATATGTTTGATATACAAGAACATTTAAAAAAATTACCTTCTGAGCCCGGAGTATATTTAATGAAAGATAAATACGACCATATAATATATGTGGGAAAAGCCATATCTTTAAAAAATAGGGTAAGGCAGTATTTTCAATCTTCAAAAAACCATACATCTAAAGTAAAATCTATGGTTAAAAATATATATAAATTTGAGTATATTATAACGGATTCAGAGTTGGAGGCATTAATACTTGAATGTAATCTAATAAAAAGATACAGACCTAAGTATAATGTAGTACTTAGAGATGATAAAACTTATCCATATATCAAAGTAACTACAAATGAAGATTATCCGAGAATCTTAAAGGTTAGAAGAGTTCTTAAAGATAAGGCAAAGTATTTTGGACCATATACTAATATAACTGCTGTGAATGATACTTTGGAACTTATAAATAGTACCTATCCAATAAGAAGTTGTAAAATAGATATCGAAAAAGCGATAAAGAATAAAACAAGACCCTGTCTAAATCTGCATATAAATAAATGTCTAGGGCCTTGTACAGGAAATGTTTCTAAAGAAGAATATGGAAAGATGATAGAAGAAATTATAATGTGCTTATCTGGTAAAGAAGAGAAATTGATGGAGCTTTTAAAGGAAAAAATGAATGAGAGTTCTATGAATTTTAGATTTGAGGAAGCTGCGGTATATAGAGATAAAATAAAGAGTCTTGAAGAGATGATACAGAAACAGAAAATAGACACTAATGTAAGTGACTTAAATCAAGATGTGGTTGCAATGGCAAGAGCCCATAATGAAGCCTGTGTACAGGTATTTTTTATCAGAAATGGTAAGATTGTAGGTAGGGAACATTTTATATTAGAAGGTGTAATGGATAGCCCAAGAGCCTCTATATTAGGTTCATTTGTAAAACAATTTTACAATGAACAAGAGTATATACCAAAAGAATTAATTATAGAAGATGAGATAGAAGATAGTTCTATATTAGAGGAATGGTTGTCATCCAAAAAAGGTCAAAAAGTAACTATAAGAGTACCACAAAAAGGAGAAAAGAAAAGCTTAGTTGAAATGGTAAGAAAAAATGCTATAGAGTATCTTGAAAAGTTTTCTGATATGAATAAGAGAAAATATGAAAAGAGTATTGGAGCATTAGAAGAATTAAAACGTCTATTAAATCTAGCAAAGTTACCAATAAGGATAGAGGCTTATGACATATCAAATATACAAGGCGTAGACTCGATTGGCTCTATGGTAGTATATACAAATGCTAAAAAAGATAAAAAAGAATATAGAAGATATAAAATAAAAACAGTCATTGGACCTAATGATTATGATTCTATGGCTGAAATTGTAGATAGACGATTAAAACATGGAAATTTACCTGACTTGATATTATTGGATGGTGGAAAAGGACAAGTTAGCGCAGTAAAAAAAGTATTAGAACTTAATGATGTAGATATACCTCTTTGGGGAATGTACAAGGATGATAAGCATAGAACCAAGGGATTGATATGTAAAGGAAAAGAAATAGAGCTAGATAAAACAACCAATTTATATAGATTTATTGCTAGTATACAAGAAGAGGTTCATAATTATGCAATAACATATCATCGAAGTTTAAGAAATAAAGCTTTGACAAAATCTATCTTAGATGATATACAAGGAATAGGTGAAAAAAGAAAGAAATCATTATTAAATCACTTCAAAGATGTAGATGCTATAAAAAAAGCTACTATGGAAGAACTTTTAGAAGTAGAGGGAATGAATAAAAGCATTGCAGATAATGTTTATAATTTTTTTAGGAAGGAAGAAAACTAATGGAAACTAGCAATAAGGTATCGATAAGAGAGATAATAAAAGACTTGAAGTTAAAAGTAGTGTACATGCCTGATGATGTAGATTATTATGTCTACTCTCAAGATATAAATAGACCAGGGTTACAGTTTGCAGGATATTTTGATTACTTTGCGTATGAAAGAATACAAATAGTTGGGAAGACAGAATATAATTTCTTTGGATTAATGGATAATACTATTAGAGAAGAAGTGTTGGATAGATTTTTCTCATATGAAATACCTGCTCTAATAATCTCTAGAGACTTGGAAATCAAGCCAGATGTAATTGAAAAAGCTAAAAAATATAAGAGAATACTTTTGAGTACAAATAGAAACACAACTAGACTTATAAATAGACTATCAAATTATTTGGATAATAAATTAGCACCACACACAACAATTCATGGTGTGTTAGTTGATATTTATGGAATAGGTGTACTGATAAAAGGTGAAAGTAGTATAGGAAAGTCAGAAACAGCGTTAGAACTGATTCAAAGAGGAAATAGACTAGTTGCAGATGATGCTGTGGAAATAAGAAAACTGGATGAAAGTATGCTGATGGGACAGTCACCTGAATTGATAAGACATTTTCTTGAGATAAGAGGAATAGGGATAATAGATGTTAGAAGTCTATATGGAGTAGGAGCAATTAAAAATTCTAAAATGATAGATTTAGTAGTTCATCTAGAAGCTTGGGATGAGACTAAGTATTATGACAGACTTGGGCTTGATAAAGAATATGAAGAGATACTTGGTGTCAATGTAGAGAAACTAGTTGTACCTGTTAAGCCTGGAAGAAATACTGCTATGATATTAGAAGTAGCAGCAATGAATTTTAGACAAAGAGGAATGGGATATGATGCAGCACAAGAGTTTACTAAAAAACTATCAAAATTAATTGATACTAAGTAGTGCAGACTGATATTAAAATTAAGTTGTATCTAATATTTATTAATAATATATATTAGATAAGGATAATTTAAAGTAATAGATTAAAACTGCACTAGATTAATTTTATATTTGGATTTTATTATATAACAAGAAAGTTGGAATTTTTTATGGGAATAGACTATTTTAGTAAACTTTTAGAAAGTACTACTGAAAAAGAATTGCTCTTAAGTAAAAAGTCAAATAATATAAGTACAGCGAGATTAATCTCTTTTTTGATAGTGATAGTAGGATTTGCTATTGGACTTTACAATAAAAATATAGTGGGTGTTTTTGTTGGAGTTGTAGCGATTGTAGCGTTTATAGCACTCTTAGTTATTCATAATAAAGTAAAAGAAGAAGAAATGTATTTTAAAAGTAAGATTGATGTAATAGACAAGTATATAAAACGATTTGGAGATGGCTGGAAAGAATTTAAAATAGATGGTAAAGAATACTTAGAAGATGAAAATTCACAAGCAAAAGATTTAGATTTGTTTGGAAGAGCTTCATTGTATCAATATATCTGTGTGGCTAATACATCTTATGGTAAGAAGTCCTTGGCTAAGTCATTATGGAATGAAAATCCAGATGAGAAGATAATCTTAGAGAGACAAATAGCAATAAAAGAACTTTTATCAAAAGATGATTTTTCTATTCATATTCAAACACTGGGTAATATAATTGGTAAGGAGCAAAAAAATAATTCTGATGGTAGTATAGAAGCATTCATAGAGTATGGAGAAAATAAGGATGTATATATACCAAAATGGATGCATATTTTTACTTGGGGTCTACCTACTGCTACAATCCTATCTTTTATATTTTTTACATTAGGTTTTTTACCTATTTTGCCTGTTTTTCTACTTTTCATAATACAGTTGGGATTTAGTGGTTTTGGGCATACGAGACTTATGCAGACTCTTTCACCATTATTTTCATTTAGTAGAAATATACAAGTATATGAAAAGATGTTTGAGGTTTTAGAAAAAGAGACATTTGAGAGTGATTACTTAAAAGAATTACAAAAAAAACTTTCTAAGGGAAGTGGCGTTTCAAAAGGTATTAAACAACTAAATTCAATAGGAAATGCTGTAAATTTAAGATATAATCAGATATTATATATAATTGCTTGTGGTGTTCTTATGTGGAATTATCATTGTGCAGAATCACTGGAACGATGGAAAGGTGTGTATGGAAATCAAATTAGAGGGTGGCTAGAATCTATTGGAGAATTTGAAGCTCTAATAAGTTTAACAGTTATTGGTCATGTAAAGGAGAATACATGTTTTCCAGTAATAAAACATGAAGACATTCCAAGGCTAAAAGTTGAAGAAGTATATCATCCATTAATAGCAGAAAAAAGTGTTATAGCAAATTCAATACAATTAAATTCTCAGACATGTATTATTACAGGTTCAAATATGTCTGGAAAAACAACATTTTTAAGAAGTATAGGAGTGAATTTAGTATTAGCATATGCAGGAGGACCAGTATGTGCTAAGAATTTTGATGCAACTTGTATGGCTATATTTACATCTATGAGAATACAAGATGATGTAAGCCAAGGAATATCAACTTTTTATGCTGAGATTCTTAGAATAAAATCAATGATTCAATATAGCTTAAAAGAATTACCAATGTTGGTTTTAGTGGATGAGATTTTTAAGGGAACTAACTCTGCTGATAGAATTATTGGAGCAAGTGAGGCAGTAAAGAAATTATCAAGACCATGGGTTATAAGTATGGTTACAACACATGATTTTGAGTTATGTGACCTTTCAGGTAGTGGAGATGTTGAAGTTGTAAACTATCATTTCTCAGAGTACTATGTAGATGATAAAATTCATTTTGACTATATGATAAAAGATGGAAGATGTAAAACTACAAATGCAAAACAACTTATGAAAATGGCTGGAATTCTTTAATTAATATATAAGACTAGGAAGTTGTATTAAAGTAAACTAATAAGGATTGTCTTAAAGTACTTAAGAGTATTTTAAGACAATCCTTTTATTTAATAACACTTAATTTTTATAATTGTTAGAGCTTATTTAGATTCCTCACAAGCACATTCTTGTGGGCATTCTCCATAAATACAACTCTTATCGAAGTAATGAGTATGAAGGTATTTATGAGCTACATCACTATTTGGGTCTCCAAAGAAGTCTTTATAAATAGCCTGTAAATCAGGATTTTCATGAGATTTACGAATAGCTTTATTTCTATCTATTTCATATAATGCATTTGCACGTCTATCAACTATTTCAGTATTACCATGGTGATAAGGTTGACCAGCACCTCCAACACATCCACCAGGACATGCCATAACTTCTATAATGTGATATTTACATTCTCCACTTCTAACCTTATCCATAATCTTTCTAGCATTTTTAAGTGTATTTACAATACACACATTAACTGTAGTTCCATCAACATCTATGCTTGCTTCTCTGATTCCTTTAAGACCTCTAACATTAGTAAAGTTTACATTATCTAAAGTCTTATTAGTTATCTTTTCATATGAAGTACGTAGAGCAGCTTCTAGAACTCCACCACTTGCTCCAAATATAGATGCAGCACCTGTAGATTTTCCTAAAGGATTATCAAAATCTTGGTCTTGAAGATTAGGTAAATCGATAGCAGCTTCTTTTATCATTTTAGCTAATTCTCTAGTAGTGATAGAAAGGTCAACATCTAGTATTCCAGACTCACTTAATTCTTCTCTTGAAGCTTCATATTTTTTAGCTACACAAGGCATTACAGATACAACATAAAGCTCTTCAGGATTGATTCCTAATATTTTAGGTGCATAGTAATTTTTAGCTATAGAACCAAACATACCTTGAGGAGACTTACAGCTAGATGCTAAATTTAACTTATCTGGATAATTATGCTCTAAGAAGTTTACCCATGCAGGACAACAACTAGTCAATATAGGAAGATTTTCACCACTTTGGATTCTTTCTATAAATTCAGTAGCCTCTTCCATGATAGTAAAGTCTGCACCAAAGTTCGTATCAAATACATGTTCAAATCCAAGTGCTTTTAAAGCAGCTACCATTTTTCCTGTAGAAATTGAACCTGGTTCTAATCCAAATTCTTCACCAATTGCAACTCTTACAGCAGGAGCAACTTGAACTACTATAGTTTTTTCTTTTTTATTTAAAACATCCCAAAGCTTAGGTACATTATCTACTTCTGTTAATGCTCCAGTTGGACAGACAGATATACATTGACCACAGAATGTACACTCTGTCTCAACCATATCAGAGTTGAAGAATGTACTAACTAAAGTATTAAATCCACGATTAACTCCAGATAATGCTCCTACTGTTTGTATATCATTACATACAGTTTCACATCTTCTACATAATATACACTTAGAGTGGTCTTTAACCAAAGACTTAGTAGAAGTGTCTTTACCTGCAAAAGATTTAGAACCTTGATATCTTATTTTTCTTACTCCTAAATCGGCAGCTATAGTCTGTAATTCACAGTCTCCATTTTTTTCACATACAAAACAATCTTGTGGATGGTCTGATAACAATAATTCAACAATAGTTCTACGAGCATTTAATGCTTTTGCACTATTAGTTTGAACTCTCATACCTTCCTTTATAACTGTTCCACAAGCTGGAACTAAGCCTCTCTCTGTCTCAACCATACAAACACGACAAGAAGCACAAGTGTCAAGCTTATCTATTTCGTTCATATGTAAATGACAAAGGTTGTGTATTTTTATATTTATTAATTTCGCAGCATCTAAGATAGAAGTTCCACTAGGTGCTGAAACGTGTTTGCCATTAATAGTTAAATTAACTAAACTCATTGTTATTCCTCCTCCAAATAAGTTATTTCTTGATTATAGCGTTAAATGTACAATTATCTATACAAGCACCACATTTTAGACACTTAGAAGTATCTATTGTATGTTGTTCCTTAACAGAACCTGTTATACAACCAGCAGGACACACTCTAGAACATTTTGTACAACCCTTACAAGCATCTGTTATAAAGTAAGAAAGTAAGTTTTGACATTTGCCAGCAGGACATTTCTTATCTACAACGTGAGCTATATACTCATCTTTGAAATATTGAAGAGTACTTAAAACAGGGTTTGGAGCAGCTTTACCAAGACCACATAATGAAGCAGTTTGTATAGTTTCAGCAAGGTTTTCTAGGTCATCTAAATCTTGTAGAGTACCATTACCTTCTGTAATTTTAGTTAATATCTCTAATAATCTTGTAGTACCTATACGACAAGGAGTACATTTACCACAAGATTCTTCAACAGTAAACTCAAGGAAGAACTTGGCTATATCTACCATACAGTCAGATTCATCAAGAACAAGCATACCACCAGAACCCATCATTGAACCTATAGAGCTTAATGAACCAAAGTCTATAGGGATGTCTAAATGCTCAGTTGGTATACATCCACCAGATGGACCACCTGTCTGAACTGCCTTGAATTGTTTACCTTCAGGGATTCCTCCACCAATTTCAAATACAATATCTCTTAAAGTAGTACCCATTGGAACTTCAACAAGCCCTACATTTTCAACTTTTCCACCAAGAGCAAAGACTTTAGTACCACTAGAATCTTCAGTACCTAAGTTAGCAAACCAGCTTCCGCCATTCAGTATGATTGCTGGTATGTTGGCAAAAGTTTCAACATTGTTTAAGCAAGTAGGAGATTTCCATAAACCACTCTTAGAAGAACTATAAGTCTTCATTCTAGGTTCACCACGTCTACCTTCAATTGAATGCATTAGAGCTGTACCTTCACCACAAACGAAAGCTCCTGCACCGTATTTTAATTCTAGTTTAAAGTTAAATCCAGTACCTAATATATTTTCACCAAGTAAACCGTATTTTTCAGCTTGAGCTATAGCTACTTTTAATCTTTCTATAGATTTTGGATATTCTGCTCTTATGTATATGTAACCTGTATCAGAGCCTATAGCATATCCGCATATTGCCATAGCTTCTAGTACACTGTGAGGGTCACCTTCAAGTACTGATCTATCCATAAATGCACCTGGGTCACCTTCGTCAGCATTACAAACAACAAATTTTTTATCTGTTGGGCCAGCAGGATTTTTTGAAGCAGCTTCCCATTTAGAGCCAGTAGGGAAACCAGCACCACCTCTACCACGAAGACCAGAAGTTTTTACTTCTGCAATAACTTCTTGAGGAGTAAGAGAAGTTAAACATTTGCCTAGAGCTAAATAACCATCATTGGCAATATATTCTTCTATGCTATCTGGGTCAATAAGTCCACAGTTTTTTAAAGCTATACGTAACTGTTTTTTGTAGAAAGACATTTCTTCTTGTTCTTCTACTTTTTTGCTTAAAGATTCTTCTTCATATAATAATTCCTCAACAACTGTATTTCTAATTAAGTGACTTTGAACTATCTTTTCAGCATCTGATGGTTCAACCTTCACGTAGAAAACGTTATCAGGATAAACTTTTACGATAGGACCTTGAGCACAGAAGCCAAAACAACCTGTCAAACGAACAGTAACTTTGTCTTGGATTCCTGATTTTTTTATTTCATTTTCTAATTCACTAACTATTTCCATACTGTTTGAAGATGTACATCCAGTATCACAACAAACAAGTAATTCTCTTCTTAATACATTTTCCTTAGAATAATTTTTTCTTAAGCTAAGATTAGGTTTCAGCTCATCAGCTAAAACTTTTAATTCATCAAATGAATTTACTTTACGCATTATTTATTCACCCCTCTTAACAATTCAATTCTAATTCTCTATAAGTATCTAATATTTCACTTACTTGGTCAGGTTTCACCTTACCATAAACTTTACCATTTACAGTAACAACTGGAGCTAAACCACATGCCCCCAAACATCTTAAACCTTCTAAAGAAAATTTAAAATCACTAGTAGTTTCTCCAACTTTTATACCAAGTTGTTTTTCAAAAGCACTTAATATTTTATCAGCACCTTTTACAAAACATACAGTACCTAGACAGACACTGATTTTATACTTACCTACAGGTTCTGTAGTAAAATAAGAATAGAATGTAACAACCCCATATACCTTTGCAGGAGCTACTCCAAGTTTTCTAGCAACATGAAGCTGAACTTCTTTTGGAAGATATCCAAATATACCTTGTGCTTCATGTAGAACTTGTATTAACGCACCTTCTTTTGTTGCAAGAGAGTCAATAAATATATCTAGTTCGTCAAATAATTGCTTGTTGTGTGAAATAAAATCGCACATAACAAATCCCCCTTTTCTTTTTAAAGTTATTATTTCTCAAAAAATAATTAACCATGAGTTGACCCCAACCTTATGTTGGTGAACAAAACCAAAACAATAAAGAAAGAACAATATACAACAATTTCTTTATTCATAAAAACAATGCAAAAAAGTTACCTATCAAAAATAAAAACTATACTAGTCTATTATAATATAAAATAATTCAGAATAGTTAAAAAAAATAAAAAAAATGAACTAAATTCAATAAAAAAAAAATAATATATATAAAAAACTTTAAAAAATAAACCGGAATGTAAAATTTTTATAAAATAAAAGATTTATAAAACTGCTGATAATAGTCTAGAAATTGATTCCTTGATTTTTATATAAGTAGACCTAGAATTATATATATCTAATGTTATTTCTTTTGAATTTAAAATATCATTTTCAAATATAATTCTTTGTTCCAGTGCTTTTTTTGAAGAATACATAAATGCATTTACTTCAAAATTAAGTTCGAAACTTCTTATATCCATATTGGCTGTTCCTATAGAGCAGATAGAGTCATCTATAACTATCGTCTTAGCATGTAAAAATGCATTTTGACCGTAAGTATAAATTTTAGCTCCAAAGTTTAAAAGTTCTCCTGCATATGAATATGATGCCCAGTATACAAAAGGATGGTCAGGTTTAGAAGGAATCATAATTCTTACATCAACACCAGATAAACAAGCTATTTTTAAAGTATCTATAAATGTTGCATCAAGTATTAAATAAGGACTCTGTATATATATATACTTTCTAGCTTTCTGAATCATTTTAAGGTAACCATATTTAATTTCGTCAAGCTCTGATATATCTGGACCACTTGATACTATCTGAATCCCAATATTTTCAGAAGGATGATTAGAGTTTGTTTCTTCTTCTATAAAGTACTTCTCTAAGTCTAAATCTTCTTTAGTTGTGTATCTCCAATCAAGGATAAATCTCATATTTAGGTCAATTACACAATCACCAGTGAGTTTGGTATGTGTATCTCTCCATAGACCAAATTTTGGATTTCTACCTAAATACTCATCACCAACATTATATCCACCTACAAATCCTACTTTACCATCAATGACAACAATTTTTCGGTGATTTCTATAGTTTAAGTTAAAGTTTACAATTTTTAAGAATGATGGAAAGAAACTTCCAACCTTAACACCACTTTCTTTAAGTCTAGAAAGTGTACTATTCTTTAGTGTTCTACCACCAACGGCGTCAAATAAAAGTCTTACCTCGACACCTTCTTTAGCTTTAGCTACTAGAATGTCGATTATTTCAGTTCCGATTTTGTCATCTTTGAAAATGTAAAATTGTATGTTTATATATTTTTTAGCCTTTTTAAGTTCTTCAAGAAGACTGTTAAAAAATTGACTAGACTCAGCATAAATCCACACATCGTTATTATTGGTATAATGAGCATTATTTGAGTTAGCTAATGCATAAATCATATCCTTATGTTGATGTATATCTGAATCAATTTCAGAAGTAGACTGTAACTTAACCTGAGTATCTAGTATGTTACTTTTGATTATCTTATCGTCCTTTTCTTTTAATCTAAACATATTGTTTTTTGAAATGTTTCTACCAAAAGCTATATAAAGTATGAATCCAAGTGCAGGGATTAACACTAATATAAGAAGCCATGTTAGAGTTGTATTTATGTTTCTTTTTTCCCTAAAGATAAGGTTCAGTATAACCATGAAATTAATTATATATATTGTAGTAACTGCTATTTCATATATTGACATTTCGAAAAATGATATATCAAACATAAAATTTCCTCCTTCAAATATTTATTAAAATAAGTAATTATATATAATAACACAAACATATATCTATTATATATAATACCTCAACAATAAAAAAGTAAAATAAATAATCGAGAGGTAAATTTTTCAAATTCAATATAAATTATTTCGAAATTAACAAAGTTGGTATATAATAAATAGTATAATTATATGAGACAGCTATATATATGCATATAGTATATTTTTTATGTTAATAAAATTTATTATATATCATATTGTTATTATATAATTATTGCCATAAAAAGACAAGGAAAAGTATAATTTTTAAGGGGGAAGGATTTATGAGTAAAGGATTCTTGACACCTGGGGAAACAGCACAAGCAACAATAAGTGCTGGCATCAAAAAAGCGAATATTTCAACACAAAATGCAATTTTATTAGGTTTATTTGGAGGAGCATTTATAGGGTTAGGGGCATTGGGAAGTATGATAGTTAGTCAGACTTTTTCTAAGATAGACCCAGGGGTAGCTAGTTTTTTAAGTGCTATGATATTTCCAGTAGGTCTTATGCTTGTAGTGGTAGCAGGAGCAGAGTTATTCACTGGAAATACTTTAATGCTTATTCCACTTATGGACAAAAAAATAACATTAGGAAAAATGTTAAGAAACTGGGGACTGGTTTATTTTGCAAATTTAGTAGGTTCAGTTTTGTTAGTAGCAATTTTATTTTATTCTTCTACATTGACAGGGGATGTAGCTACAAAAGCTATAGCTGTGGCAGAAGCTAAAGTTAATTCAACTATGGTTTCCATGTTTTTAAAAGGAATACTTTGTAATGTTCTAGTAGTTTTAGCTGTATGGATGGCTACAGCGTCACAAGATGTAATTTCAAAGTTAGGTTCATGCTGGACAGTAATAATGTTATTTGTGTTATGTGGATTCCAACATAGCGTTGCAAACATGTTTTTTATACCAATGGGGATGGTATTAGGAGCAAATATAACTATGGTTCAATTCATAACTAATTTAGTATTTGTAACACTTGGAAATATCGTTGGAGGCTCCATAATAGTTGGAGGAATTTATTATCTTTGCTATGTTAAAAATAGTTAGATAAATAATACGAATTAAATTGCCTTTTAAAGCATTGATATCAGTGATATTGATGCTTTTTTTAAATTATTTATATTCTTTTATATGTTGTTATTTTTTTTTTTTTAATTTATTATATATTTATTGAATATAGTTTGTAATTAAGAAACTAAAAATATAAAATCCATATGATAAGCAAAATCATATATTATTGAATATAGTTAATACTATATATTAATGTAATTTAAATAAGAATGACAGCTAAAGTTCAGTATAATTTGGGAGGAAATACAATGAATAATCAAGATATATATGAAAATTTATTAAATATATTAAGTAAAGATGATATAAAGGTTGATGAACCTATGAAAAAGCATATTTCATTTAGAGTAGGAGGACCAGCAGATATATTGGTTAGACCTAGAACAGAAGAGCAATTAAAAAATGTACTTCTTTTGGTGAAAAAGGAATCAATTCCATATTTAATAATTGGAAATGGCTCAAATATTTTAATTAAAGATGGTGGAATAAGAGGCGTTGTAATAGAATTGGCAGATAATTTCAATTCTTATGAGGTAAATGATACTAGGATGATTGCTCAGTCAGGAGTTTTATTATCAGTTTTAGGTAAAGCTCTTCAAAAGCAGGAATTAAAAGGATTTGAATTTGCATCAGGAATACCTGGAACATTGGGAGGAGCATTAGCCATGAATGCTGGAGCATATGGTGGTGAAATGAAGGATATAGTAAAGTCAGTAAAATTGATGGATATGGAAGGAAATATATTTGAACTATCAAATGAACAGATGGAATTTGGGTATAGAAAAAGCATAATATCAAAAAATGGCTATATAGCTTTATCCGCAGAATTAGAATTGCAAAAAGGCAATTATGATGAAATAAAAAGTTTAATGGACGATTTGGCAACAAGAAGAATAACTAAACAACCATTAAATTTTGCTAGTGCAGGAAGTACATTTAAAAGACCAACAGGATATTTTGCAGGTAAATTAATAGAAGAAACTGGATTAAGAGGTCTTACTTTGAGAGGAGCACAAGTGTCTGAGAAGCATTGCGGATTTGTAGTTAATAGAGGAGAAGCAAATGCTAAAGATATCTTAGATTTAATATATGTTATAAAAAGTGCTGTATATGCCAAGTTTGGGGTTATGTTGGAAGAAGAAGTCAAAATACTTGGAGAGGATTAACTGATGAAAATACTGGCTGATTATCATACACATACATTATATAGTCATGGAAAAGGGACTATTGAAGACAATGTAAAGGTGGCCATTTCTAAAGGAATAAAGACAATAGGGATATCAGACCATAGTTATAAGCATATTGCATATGGTGTAAAGAAAAAAGATATTCTTAAAATGAGAGAAGAAGTAAACTATTTGAATGATAAATATGGTGATATAAATATACTCTTGGGTATGGAATGTAACATATTAGATGATAAAGGCAATATAGATATGGAAGATAAATTTATTAAAGAATTTGATTATATTATGGCTGGATATCATTTTGGTTCTACTCCAACATCATTCAAAAGTCTATTAAATCATTGTAATAATTATGTATTCAAAACTGAAAAAGCAAAAGAATATAATACAAAAGCTGTAATAAATGCAATGAGTAATAATGATATTTTTATAATTACTCATCCTGGAGATAAAGGCGATGTTTATATAGAAGAAGTAGCAAAGATAGCAAAAAAGACAGATACTAGACTTGAAATAAATAGTAGCCATTCTTTTTTAAATGTAAATCAGTTAAACAAGATAAAAGAGTTAAAAAATACATTTGTAATAGGCTCAGATGCACATTGTCCACAAAGAGTTGGTGACTTTGAACTGGCTATAAAGACTATATTTGATTCTAATCTAGATGTATCATTAGTAGAAAACATTATAATAGAATAAACATAAGATAAAAGGGAGGAGTTAGCAATGAAATTTGTTATAGTTACAGGTCTTTCAGGATCTGGAAAAAGTGAGACAATGAGAGCTTTAGAGGATATGGGATTTTATTGTGTAGATAATCTACCTCCTGCTTTGATAACTAAATTTGCAGAATTATGTTATCAGCCGAATTCAAGTATTGATAAAGTTGCTCTAGGTATAGATATAAGAGGAAGAAAGTTTTTTGAAGCTCTTCATGAAAGCTTAAATTACTTGGAAAAAGAAAATTATGAATATGAAATGGTATATTTGGATTGTAATGATGATGTATTGTTAAAAAGATATAAAATGACAAGAAGAAATCATCCATTGGCAAAAGATATGCAGATTCCAGAAGGTATAAAAATGGAAAGAAAAATAATGGAGCCTTTAAAGGAATTATCCACTTGTATAATTGATACAACTAATATGAAGCCAAAAGACCTTAAAGAAGAAATAAAGAAAATATATTCTTCTGGTGAAGATAATCCAAACTTAACAATATCTGTAGTATCTTTTGGATTTAAACATGGTATACTTGCTGATGCAGATTTAGTGTTCGATGTAAGATTTCTTCCAAATCCCTATTATATTGAGGAATTAAGGTCTAAAACGGGTGATGATAAAGAAGTTAGAGACTATGTTATGAATTCTAAAATAAGTGAAGAATTTTATATAAAACTTTTAGATATGATTCATTTTTTAGTGCCTCAATATATAGAGGAAGGAAAACAACATTTAGTAATTGGTGTTGGATGTACAGGTGGAAGACATAGGTCAGTTACTATAACAAATCTTATAGCGGAGGATTTATCTAATAAAGGATATAGGGTTGTAAAGAAACACAGAGACTCTATGTTACGATAATGGAGGCAAACATGGCTAAATTACTTATTATTGTAGGAATTTTAGGTTGGATTGCATTAATTGTATCGTTATTTATATATAAGAAAGCAAAGAATGAAAAAGTAAAATTATTTCAAAGGTCTATTGTTGAAAATAGAGACCCAAATGTGGTTGTGATAGGTGGAGGTACTGGTCAGTCAGTATTTTTAAGAGGTCTTAAACATACTACACAGAATATAACTGCGATTGTTACTGTTGCTGATGATGGTGGAGGTTCAGGTGTACTGAGAGAAGACTTAGGGATGCTACCACCAGGAGATATAAGAAACTGTCTATTAGCACTTGCAAATATAGAACCAACAATGAATGAAGTCATGCAATATAGGTTTACAGAAGGACTTTTGAAAGGTCAGAGTTTTGGAAATCTATTTTTAGCTGCTATGAATGGATTATATGGAAACTTTGAAAAAGCTGTGTATAAATTAAGTGAGATTTTTGCTATAACAGGAAGAGTTTTGCCAGTAACTTTAGAAGATGTAAACTTGGTTGCGAAATTGGAGAATGGCAACATAATAAATGGAGAATCTAGCATACCTGAAGAGTCAAAAAGTCAGAAAAGCTCTATTGACAAAATTTTCTTAAGTCCAAAAGATGTAAAACCATTAAAGGATGTTATTGCTTCCATTTATGATGCTGATATTATAATCATGGGTCCTGGAAGCCTATATACAAGTATAATACCAAATTTGCTTGTAGATGGGATTGTAGATGCCATTAAATCGTCTTTAGCTCCAAAAGTATATATATCAAATATAATGACTCAACCAGGCGAGACAGAAGGTTATAATGTATTAGAACATGTTGAGGCTATAGTAAAGCATACTGATGAAAATTTGATAGATTATGTAATAGCAAATAATGAGATATTACCTGAGGAAATGCTCAACTTATATAGGCAAGATGGAGCAGAACAAGTTTTGCTAGATAAAAAGCAAAAAGATAAATTAAAAGATATGGGTATAAGAACTGTAGAAAAGAATTTAATTGAAATAAAAAATAATTATATAAGACATGATGCAAAGTATATATCTAACATAGTTATTGAGTTAGCCCTAAATCATAATTACAACAAAAGTTAGTAAAAAAGGATTTTAAAAAATTGTGTAGAAATCCTTATCATTATGTTAGTTTTAAGGAGTGAACATCGATGAGAGAAGAGGTTAGTGCTGGTGGTGTAGTCCTGTTTGGCAATACGATTCTTTTACTAAGGAAGTTCAATGGAGATTGGGTGCTACCCAAAGGAAAAGTAGAAGAAGGGGAAAATAACCAAGAGGCAGCATTACGTGAAGTAAGTGAAGAAACTGGAGTAAAGGCAGATATATTGAAATATTTAGGTGAAATACATTATACATTCAAAGAAAACTGGGATGAAAACAGAGCAGTTCATAAAACAGTTTTTTGGTATTTGATGCAAGCAAAGAATATGGATACTATTCCACAAAAAGAGGAAGGCTTTATTGATGCCAAATTTATCCATCTAGATAGAGTAGTAGACCTAGCTAGGTACGATGATGAAAAGGAGATAATAAAGGTTGCTTTACAAGAAATAAAAAAAAGGTTAAAGAAAAATTAGTTAATAGGTGATAGAGATGTCTTTTTCAACTGAAACCAAAAATGAACTAGCGAGAATTGTATCTGAGAATGAATGTTGTAATATAGCTGAATTATCAGCTTTAGTCAAATCAGGGGGAAGTATACAAATCGTTGGATATAAAAAGCTAAATCTAAAGATAACAACTGAATTAAATTCGATAGCCCGAAAAGTATTTAAGTTATTAAAAAAGAATTTTAATATTAATACTACAATCTCTGTAAATAAGAATCAAATGTTGAAGAGAAATAACAGTTATGTATTAATGGTAACGAGTGAAATGGGTTCAGAAATATTATTAAAAAAATTAGGTATACTTGAAGATAAAGAAGGATTTTTTACTATAAACAAAATCCCAGATAACTTAATTAAACACGAAGGGTGTAAAAGAGCTTTCATAAGAGGTGCTTTTCTTGGCGGAGGTTCTATAAGTGACCCAGAAAAGAACTATCATATGGAATTTGTGACTAACAATGAGGAGTTTGCAGATTCTTTAAAAGAACTTATAAACTCTTTAGGTTTTAATAGTAAAATTGTGGCTAGAAAAAATAATCATGTTGTTTATATTAAAGAAAGTGAGCAAATATCTGATTTGCTGAGTATTATAGGAGGACACCACGCTCTTTTAAGTCTCCAAAATACTAAAATAGTAAAAGAAATGAGAAATAATGTAAACAGGATAGTAAATTGTGAGACAGCTAACCTTTCTAAAACAGTAAATGCAGCAGTAAGACAAGTGGAAAATATTAAGTTCATACAAGAAACTATAGGAATTAGCAGTTTGCCAGAAAATCTACAAGAAATAGCTAAGATTAGAATTGAGTATGAGGACATGACTCTCAAAGAACTTGGAGAGATGTTAGAGCCACCAATAGGAAAATCTGGTGTAAATCATAGACTTAGAAAAATAGAGGAAATCGCGACAGATTTGAGAAAAAAATCGTTGTAATAAAATGAGGGGACAATCTCAGGATAAGTATTAATTTTTAACATATAATGGGATATGTTGAAGTTAATCCCTATTTTGAGATAAAAGTCTCTGTTTTTGTTTTAAGACATATATTTGTGGTAAAATTAAATTTATAAAACAGGAGGTGATTTAATGAACAAAGATTTTGCTCATCTTCATGTACATACTGAGTATAGTTTACTTGATGGATTTTCGAGGGTGAAAAAACTTATAAAAAGAGCTAAGGAGTTAAATATGAGCTCAATAGCTATCACTGACCATGGTTGTATGTTTGGTGTTATAGATTTCTACAAAACAGCTATAGAAGAAGGAATAAAGCCAATTATAGGGTGTGAAGTTTACACAGCTGCACGTGGGCTTAGAGATAAAGACCCAAACTATGATAAATATCAAGGACATTTAGTTCTATTAGCTAAAAATATAGAAGGTTATAAAAATTTAATAAAAATAGTTTCAACTTCATATGTAGAAGGCTTTTATTATAAGCCTAGAGTTGACATGGAAGAACTTAAAAGACACAATAAAGGGATTATAGCACTTTCTGCATGTCTTGCAGGAGATGTAGCACGTGCTTTAATGAATAGAAATTATGATAAGGCAAAACAATTTGCTATTGATTACAGAGATATATTTGGAGAAGAAAATTTCTTTTTGGAGATTCAAGACCATAATTTGCCTGAGCAAAAAGAAGTAAATTCTGGACTAGTGAAGTTATCAAAAGAGACTGGTATTCCACTGGTTGCAACTAATGATGTTCACTATGTAAATAAGGAAGATTCAAAGATACACGATGTACTTATGTGTATTCAAATGGGAAAAACATTAAATGACCCAAATAGAATGAGATTTGGTAGTGATGAGTTTTATTTGAAATCAAGAGAAGAAATGGAAGAACTATTTCCATATGCATTAGAAGCTATTGACAACACTACGAAAATAGCTGACATGTGTAATGTAGAGTTTGATTTTAATACTATACATCTTCCTAAGTATGATGTTCCAAAAGGATATACACCAGAAACTTACTTAAGGGAGCTATGTTTTAATGGACTAAAAGAGAGATATGATAGTCCTAGTGATGAGGTATTAGAGAGGTTAAATTATGAATTAGATGTAATTGAAAAAATGGGTTATGTGGAGTACTTCTTAATTGTATGGGATTTCATAAATTTCTCTAAAGAAAATAATATTATAGTAGGTCCAGGTAGAGGGAGTGCAGCAGGCTCAATCGTGGCTTATACACTTAAGATAACTGATATAGACCCAATAAAATATTCTCTCTTGTTTGAACGTTTTTTAAATCCAGAACGTATATCTATGCCAGATATAGATATAGACTTTTGTTATGAGAGAAGAGAAGAAGTTATAGATTATGTAAAGAGAAAATATGGTGATGACCATGTCGCACAAATAATAACTTTTGGGACAATGGGTGCAAAAGCTGCAATAAGAGATGTTGGAAGAGTGTTAGATATAGGCTACAATAAAGTTGACAAGATAGCTAAAGAAATTCCTTTTGCTTTAGGAATGACAATAGATAAAGCTCTAGATACAAATCCTAATCTTAAAGAATTGTATGACCAAGACCCTGAAACAAAAGAGATAATAAATATATCTAAACAGATAGAAGGAATGCTAAGACATGCTTCTACTCATGCAGCAGGAGTAGTTATATCAAAAAATCCTGTGGATGAGTATGTGCCTTTATATAAACATCAAGATGCAATAACAACACAATTTACTATGACGACACTTGAAGAACTTGGTCTTTTAAAGATGGACTTTCTTGGATTAAGAACGCTGACAGTTATAAGAGATACTCTTGACCTAATAGAAAAAAATAGAGTTATAAAAAATTATACAGAAAAAATAGACTTTTCAAAGATGGATTATGATGACCCAAAGGTATATGAGATGCTTTCATCTGGAAATACATTAGGAGTATTCCAGTTGGAGAGTGCTGGTATGAGAAGCTTTATTAAGCAACTAAGACCAGACAACTTTGAAGATATTGTAGCGGGAATATCTCTATTTAGACCAGGTCCAATGGACTCTATACCTGCATATATAAAAAATAAAAGTAATCCAAAAGATGTAACATATCTACATGAAAAACTAAAGCCTATAATGGAAGTAACCTATGGTTGTTTGGTGTATCAAGAGCAAGTTATGCAGGTTGTTAGAGATTTGGGCGGTTATAGTTATGGTCGAAGTGACTTAGTTAGAAGAGCCATGAGTAAGAAAAAGATGGATGTAATGGAAGAAGAAAGACAGTATTTTATTCATGGTAAGTTTGATGAGGATGGTAACATAGAAATTGCAGGCTGCATAAGAAATGGTGTAGAAGAAGAAATAGCTAATAAAATATTTGATGATATGATAGACTTTGCTCGTTATGCATTTAATAAATCACATGCAGCAGCATATGGAGTTTTAGCATATGAGACAGCTTATCTAAAAACATATTATCCAGTTGAATTTATGGCAGCATTAATAACAAGTGTTATGGGAAATACTGACAAGGTAGTTGAGTATATAAGAGAATGTAAAGCATTAGAAATAGATGTATTACCTCCAGATATAAATAAAAGTTTTTCAAAGTTTTCAGTTGAAGGGAATAATATAAGGTTTGGCCTAGCTGCTGTAAAGAATGTTGGTGTAAACATAATAAACAACATAATTGATGAAAGAGAATCTAATGGATTATTTGTAGATTTAGTAGATTTAGTTAAAAGATTAGACCAAAAAGATACAAATAAAAGAGTAATAGAAAGTCTAATAAAATGTGGAGCTTTTGATAATATAAGTGAAAATAGAGCTAGCTTAATGGTTGGTTATGAAAGCTTATTAGAAAGTGTATCTATGGATAGAAAGAAAAATGTTCAAGGTCAAATTTCTCTATTTGATGCTTTTGGAGATAGTGAAGAAGATAATGATTTTCAACAAATATATAGTTTACCTAAAAGGCAAGAGTATGAGGAAAGAGAGAAACTTAACCTTGAAAAGGAAGTGCTGGGAATGTATGTAAGTGGACATCCTTTATCACAATTTGAAAAAGAGTTGCAAGAAAAGACATCTATAGATAATGGAAAATTAAATTCATTAAAAGAGGACGAAGAAGCATATATACAAATGAATGAAACAGATGCCATAATGGGCGGAATGATTGTGAATAAAACTATAAAAACTACAAAGAGAAATGAAATTATGGCATTTATTGAATTAGAAGATTTGTATGGTGCTATAGAAATAGTAGTTTTTCCTCAATTGTTACAAAAATACAATGTCATTTTAAATGAAGATAATATAATCTATGTAAAAGGAACATTAAGTATAAAAGAAGGCGAAAATGCAAAACTTATAGCTAGAGAAATAAAAGATATAGACGATAGCACTGATTTTGCAACTAGAAACTACAATTCAGGAAGAACTAAAAGTATACAAAATATTAAACCAGAAAGTGGTAAAAAATTGTATTTGAAAATAGATAGTATGTCTGACACAGATACAACCAATAATATTGTAGAAATAGCTAAACAACATCCAGGCAATGATAGTATATACCTATATCCTATGGATGAAAATATAAATGGTAAGCGTAAAGCGTATAAAATGACAGGAGTATTGACCTGTATATGTGATGAATTTATAAATAACTTAGAAAAGTTACTTCCTAAAGATAACATAAAAATAAAAGCTTAGTTTTTTGGATAAAAATCTAAATATATTATAATAATATGAAAAATATTGTCCGTTTTGTGATATAATATCACAAAATGGACATTTAAGGACATTTAATTTTTTTAGTCTTGATGGGATTGAAAAATGATATAGGGACAAAAAAAGTCCATTAACATACAATAACAATGATTATAATAAAAAATTGACATAAAATCCAAGGAGGTAAAAAATGAAAACTATAGGATTACTAACAAGTGGAGGAGATGCTCCAGGAATGAATGCTGCGATTAGAGCGGTTGTAAGGTCAGCAATATATTATGGATGCAAAGTATATGGAATCAATAGAGGATATAAGGGATTACTAGAGGAAGATTTAACTGAAATGAACTTATCTTCTGTTGGAGATATCATACACAGAGGAGGAACTATATTAAAATCTTCTAGATGTGAAGAATTTAAAACAGAAGAAGGTAGACTAAAAGCAGTAAAAATTCTTAAAAAGTATAAAATTGATTGTTTAGTTGTAATTGGTGGAGATGGCTCATTTACAGGAGCTCAAAAACTTAGTGACTTAGGATTTCCAGCTATAGGTATACCAGGAACTATAGACAATGATTTAGCATATACAGATTATACTATAGGATTTGATACTGCAATGAATACTATTATAGATGCTATAGGTAAGATAAGAGATACATCATCTTCTCATGAAAGAGTTAATATAGTTGAAGTAATGGGAAGACACTGTGGAGACTTAGCTCTATATGCAGGTCTTGCAGGGGGAGCTGAAACTATAATAGTACCAGAAGTAGAAATTAAAGTGGATGAAGTCGCTTTAAGACTAAAGACTACTCAAAAAAGAGGTAAGAGACATAGTATAATCGTTCTAGCAGAAGGAGTCGGAAGTGCTAGCGATTTAGAAAAAGAACTTAAAAAAGAGTCAGGAGCAGATTTAAGAGTAACTGTATTGGGTCATGTCCAAAGAGGAGGAAGCCCAACTGTATTTGATAGAATACTAGCAAGTAGACTTGGTGTAAGAGCAGTAGAATTATTACTAGATGGAAAATCAGCTAGAGTTGTAGGAATAAAAGAAAATAAGATAATTGATTTAGAAATAAGTGAAGCTTTAGCTCAAAAGAAAGTATTTGATAAAGAAGCTTATGAGATGGCAAAAATATTATCTATATAAGTTTTAGTATTAAAAATAAATCTGTGGAATAATATCTCAGGAGGAGCAAATATGTTAAATAATGTAAAGAAGACAAAAATTGTTTGTACACTAGGTCCAGCATCACAAAGTGAAGAAGTTTTAACTCAACTTATGCAAAATGGTCTAAATGTGTGTAGATTTAACTTTTCTCATGGTTCACATGAAGAGCATAAGGAAAGAATAGATATGGCGAAAAAAGTTAGAGAAAAATTAAATAAGCCAGTTGCTATATTATTAGACACTAAAGGTCCAGAAATTAGAACAGGTAATTTTGAAGACCCAGAGGTACTTTTAGAAGAAGGACAAAAGTTTACTATAACTATGAAAGACGTTATGGGAACTAAAGAAATGTGTACAGTAAGCTATAAAGGACTTGCTGAAGACGTTAAAGCAGGAGATTCTATATTAATAGATGATGGTCTAGTTGGTTTAAGAGTAAAAGAAATAAATGGGGAAGATATAGTTTGTATTGTTGAAAACTCGGGAATAGTTAAAAATCATAAAGGAGTAAATGTACCTGGTGTTAAGATAAATTTACCAGCAATAACTCCTAAAGATATAAGCGATATAGAGTTTGGGATAAGTCAAGGTATAGATTATATAGCAGCTTCTTTTGTAAGAAAGGCATCTGATGTACTAGCGATAAGAGAAATACTAGAGAATAATAATGCAACCGATATACAAATAATATCTAAGATAGAAAACCAAGAAGGTGTAGAGAACCTAGACGAAATATTAAAGGTTTCTGATGGTATAATGGTAGCTAGAGGTGACTTAGGTGTTGAGATACCTACTGAAGAGATGCCAATAGTTCAAAAAATGATGATAAAAAAATGTAATGAATTAGCAAAACCAGTTGTAACTGCGACTCAAATGCTTGATTCTATGATAAGAAATCCAAGACCAACAAGAGCAGAAGTTACAGATGTTGCTAATGCTATATATGATGGAACAGATGCGATAATGTTATCTGGAGAAACTGCTGCTGGAAAATATCCTGTAGAAGCAGTAAAAATGATGGCTACAATAGCAAAAAGAACAGAAGAAACTTTAGATTATGATAGATTACTAAAGGAAAATGGTACTAACAATGTTACTGTAACAGATGCAATAAGTCATGCAACTTGTACAACAGCAGTAGATTTAAATGCATCAGCTATAATAACATCTACTTCTTCAGGATACACTGCTAGAATGGTATCTAAGTTTAGACCAAAATCTCCAATAATAGCCACTACAAATAATGAAAAGACTATGAATAAATTAGCTCTTACATGGGGAGTTTATCCAGTTAAATCTTCTGTTGCAGGAAATACAGATGAAGTTATAGAAAAAGCAATAGAAGCAGCTAGACAAGCAGATTATATAGATAATGGAGAATTAGTAGTTATAACTGCTGGAGTACCAGTAGGAGTAAGCGGAACTACTAACTTAATAAAGGTACATGTAATAAGTGAAGAAATTGTTCAAGGTATAGGTGTAGGTAATCAAACAGTTGAAGGTAAAGTTCGTATAGTAAAGAATGGTGAGACTTGTATAGATTTCAATGAAGGAGACATACTTGTTTCTACTACTACTGATGCTGAAATGAACAATTATATAGAGAAAGCAGGAGCTGTAGTAACGGAAAATGGTGGAATGACATCACATACAGCTATTGTAGGTATAAACTTAGATATACCAGTTATCGTGTCTGCTACAGATATAACAAATCTAGTAAAAGATGGAGATGTTGTAACTGTGGATGCATCAAGAGGTGTGGTATATAGAGGTTCAACTAGAGTTTTATAGGAAAAATAATAAATTTATTTATCAAGGGGCTTTATAAGCTCCTTTTTTTTTGGTAAAATAAAATATTGTAGCTTAGTAAAAAATATAGTTTAGTTAATAGCAATATTTTAATATAAATTTAAAGCAAAAAGTTTGTAAAGGTTTAAATATAATAGATTGATTGGAGGGTGATTTATGCTTTCGAAAAACGAGGTGTATATTGTAGATATAGTAGACATTGGACAAGGCGGAGTAGGAGTAGGAAAGTACAATGGTATTACAGTTTTTGTAGAGGGCGGATTAATACAAGATAAGGTCAAAGTTAGGATTAATAAAGTAAAGAAAAATTATGCTGTAGGAGATATTGTTGAGATAATAGAAAAGTCTCCATTTAGAGTAAAAAGAGTGTGTAATGATAATCTTAGGGATTGTGGAGGATGTCAGATACAGGATTTAGATTATAATAAGCAGCTTGAAATGAAAACGAATGAAGTTAAGCAAGTACTTACTAGAATAGGTAAGTTAGAAGATGTAGAAGTTCATGACACTATAGGAATGGAGAATCCATATAGATATAGAAATAAAGCACAATTTCCAATACAAAAGAATGATGGTGTCCCAATTATTGGTTTTTATAAAAAGAAGACTCATGATGTAATATCGACAGAAAAATGTGTAATACAACATGAGATAAATGACAAAATTGTTAAGATAATAAAAACATATATAAGAGCTTATAAAGTGAGTATATATGATGAAAAGACTCATACAGGATTAATTAGACATTTGGTAACAAAAATAGGTTTTACAACTAAAGAAGTGATGGTTGTATTAGTGGCTAATGGAAATAAACTTCCATATCTTAAAGAATTAGCTTCTGTACTTAAGGAAAATATACCTGGTTTTAAAACTTTGGTTGTAAATGTAAATCAGAAAGATACAAATGCTATTTTGGGAAGAGAAAATATAGTTATTTATGGTGATGGAAAAATAAATGATTATATAGGCGACTTAATGTTTGAGATTTCACCATTATCATTTTTCCAAGTAAATCCTGTCCAAACTAAAGTATTGTATGATAAAGCTCTTGAGTATGCAAATCTAAAGGATACTGATACTGTTTTTGATATCTACTGTGGTATAGGTACAATATCTTTATTTTTGGCACAAAAGGCTAAAAAAGTTTATGGTATAGAAATTATAGAAGACGCTATAAAGGATGCTAAGATAAATGCTAGATTAAACAACATACATAATGCAGAATTCTATGTTGGCAAGGCAGAAGAGGTTGTGCCTAAGATGTATAGTGAGGGTAAAACTGCTAATGTCGTAGTTGTAGACCCACCTAGAAAGGGATGTGACGAAAAAGTCCTAGAAACTATTGTTTCAATGAATCCTGAGAGAATAGTTTATGTTTCTTGTAATCCTTCTACTTTAGCGAGAGATTTAGATTATCTAAATATGCATGGATTTAAATGTGTTGAGGTCCAGCCTGTAGATATGTTCCCTCATTCTACACATGTGGAAACTGTAGCTAAGATAGTCAAGAAATAGTAATATTTATATAGATGATATATTGTATTTGCCACTGTAATTTAATTTCGGTGGCAAATTTAGTTTATAAATTAAAATTTTAAAATGATAAATTAAGGAACAAAGCTCGTAATCTTATAAAATTTAAGAATGTAAGAGATGCACTTTTAAAAGGCAATATAGATTATTTTAATATAATATGGATAGGAGAGAGTAAGAGACATGAAAGATGAGAACGTAAGTTATTTGGGATTGGGATTATGCTTTGGTGTTATTTTGGGTTTAATATTTAAAAATTTAGCTATTGGTTTATCTATTGGGTTACTTATTGGAGTAGTATTAGATAGTAATAAAAACAAAACTAAATAGAGTTTTTATAGTAGAGTATAGCTAAAAATAAGAATTTGTTTTGACCTTTATAGTAAAAAAGAGATAAAGTTAAATGTCTGGGTATATTAAATTGTAATTGAATATAAAAATATTTTATGATAAAATAGCAATAATATTATTATAAAAGGAGAGTTTTGCCTGATGTCAGAGTTTTATATAATGGTAACCAACAAATAAATAGTTGGAGACATAGATATTCTGTATAATCAGAATTTTTAAGTGTATTTTTGATACATTTAATTGTTGTGTCTTACTCTGCCTTTATAGATAACTAACATATGACAACAAATAATAATATTATATATTACTTTGTTAAATTGTGGTGTAGTGGGCTTTAATCTGCTACACCTTTATTAATTTTACATAGTATTATTTTGAATATAATTATGTTGAAATAGAAAATATTAAATTTTTTAGTCCACAGGAGTTTTCTGTTTTTGTGTAGGTAAATATATACCACATAAAAAGGCAGATACAAATACCTGTGGACTTTTTTTGTATAAAATACAAGATATTCATGTAATAAAAGTGAATATTACTGAACTTAGTAAATTAGCTAAGTCTCATAAAAGATTTTAAAAAGAAATGAGATTTAGTGTAAAGCATAAGATGTTTATTTTTAGGAGGATGAAAAATGAATTATACAAATAGAAAACGAGCTTATTATCAGGATAATTTCTGTATGGATAACTTTATTTGTAAACGATGTGGTCATCTTAGTTCTAACGAAGTGGCAGCAGACGACAATCCAGTGAAATTGATATCTATTGCACTAAAACCGTTGGCACAACCACCTTTCCCACTTGAAAAAATTACTGAGAAGATAGAAAAGGAGGATGAAAAATGAATGATATAAAACAGATTGATTTACAGGAATATGGTCTAGATAGCAGCTTTATCACTCAGAGTATCGAATATAATGATTTGTATATTGCACGTATTATCTCACAGGAAAAAACCTTTATCAGGTAATATGGCTCTGCTTGGTTCATCAAGGGTTGCAAAATCTTCATTAATTAAATTGTATGCTGGGCGAAGAGCGTTTGAATACAAAGGAAATGCATATAGATGATGATAAAGGACGACATGCCACGACTAGATGAGAGTTATTTTTATTCTGTGCATTCATTTTCTTAGTATATATACTATTAACATGTTAGATTTGCCACCAACTTATTACTTTAATGAGGCCTTGGTGGCAAAATTAATTTATTGTATTATTTAAATATGTTATTATAGTCATCATATTGACAATATTCTGAGCCTGTGATAATCTATAATAGTCAACATGATGACTGTTATAGATTTATATAAGAATAGTTAATTTATATAACTGTATGAGGAGATATCTTGGTGTTTATGTTTGATAACCGAATGTAGAGTGAAAAGAAATATCTATTAATTAAAACATGAGGAGATATTAGTATGAATAATAAAATTATTAATGTTCAAAATTTAACCAAAACTTTTGGTGAGAAAGAAGTTATTTGTAGATGTAATATGACAGTTCCACAGGGCGTAATTTATGGGTTTCTAGGAGCAAATGGTGCAGGAAAAACAACAATTTTTAAACTCATAACAGGATTATTAAATCCAACTTATGGACAAATAAATATTCTTGGTTTAGATATTGGTAAAAACCATAACAAGATATTGAAACAACTTGGATGTATGATTGAATCTCCTATTTTTTATGACCATCTTTCTGCTACAGAAAATTTGGAAATACACCTTAAGTATATGGGTTGTATTGATGCTAATATTGAAAAAACATTAAATGATGTAGGGCTTGTTAACATAGGGAAACAGCCTGTATCTAAATTTTCTCTTGGAATGAGACAACGATTAGGGATAGCTAGAGCGATTATTCATAAACCACGTATTTTAATACTTGATGAGCCAATAAATGGTCTAGACCCAATGGGAATACGAGAAATGAGAGAACTTTTTATAAGACTTGTTCAAGAAGAACATATGACTATTCTAATATCTAGCCATATTCTCAGTGAAATTGAGTATATAGCAGATATTATTGGTGTGATTGTAAATGGTAGTATTGTGGAAGAAATTACTTTATTGTCTATTAAGGAAAAATTTCCAGAGGGGTTAGAAGAGTATTTCTTTAATATTATGAATGGGGGAAATACATATGAATAATTTGATGAGATTAGAATTAAGGCGTATCAATGTTAAAATTTATCTAATAGCTACAGGAATCATTACTATGTGTAGTTTTTGTATGCTATATATGTTTGCATATATGTCTATGATAGGTTCAGATGGGGAATTTTTTGATTATATAGGTATACTATCTATTACTAGTTCTATAAATATGGCATGTTTTTGTGTACTTGGCTCTGTGATGCACTCACGATTTATTATTGATGAATATATCGGCAAACGAGCTATGTTACTATTTTCTTATCCAATTGAAAGAAAAAAGGTATTTTATTCTAAATTCTTATTAGTAACTTTATTTACTGTTGGAGGAATGATTTTGAGTAATTTACTCATGTTTGTTATTTTTTTCTTAAGTGAAGCAGTTTTTCCAATTGTTAATGATAGCCTTTCAATTAGTATAATAAGTAAGTCTATTTTTATAACATTGATGATGGCCATTATAGCAGGAGGATTTTCAGCAATATCAATGTCAGTCGGGTTCAAGCGTAAATCTGTACCAACAGCAATTGTGGTAGCAGTAATACTTTGTGCTTTAGTTACTAATATTTTATCTCTTTCACCTCTTACAATGATACCAATAATTGCCACTACAATATTTTCAATAATAGTTTCGTTTCTTAGCGTTAAGTCACTAGCGAATAGAATCAATTATTTAGAAGGATAAATAGAAAGAAATATGAGTTATACTAAAGTCAAATTGAAAGACTATTCATTGCATTTGCTCATTAGTATATACATCATATGAAATTTTGTGAAGAGTATTTGTTTTAAAAGGTATGAGTTAGAATAGTAATAAATTTTATATAAGTGTCCAAAATGGCATATAATAAGAGTATACCATTTTGGATGTTACTTTATATTTGAATATATTTAGTGCTAAAACCAACTAAAACTTCCTTTATTATTTCTTTTTGAATAATACAAAGCATAATCTGACTGTTTATATAAAGATTGAAATGTATCTAAATTATTTTCTAATCTAGATATACCTATAGAGCAAGCGTTGCTACTAGAACACAATTCTAAAACCTTTTTTGCTTTATTTTCAACATCCTCTTTTGATTGATTGCCATATTCAAAAACAGCAAATTCATCTCCACCAAGTCTTCCGATAATAGCATCATTGATAAATACTTTAGTCAAAATTTCTGAAAAATGTATTAGTATCTCATCTCCTCGAATATGACCAAATATATCGTTTACCTGTTTGAAATTATCCAAATCAAAAATGTAAAAGTAGCCATGTGAAACAGTTTCAAGCATTTCTTTTATATGTACTTCAAAAAAATGTCGATTATATAGTCCAGTCATGAGGTCTTTTTCTGATTTTTGCTTAAACTCATGTGCCATCGCTAATGCTTCTTGTGCTCTTTCAGCTATAGTTTTAGGATAATATTCATCTTTCATTTGGTCAAAATTTGGAATAGAATGGTGTACATGCATAAGTCTAATTATATCACCTGTAACTTTATATACTATTGTAAAGCGAGTATCCATTTCTATATAAACATCTTTTTCTAAATAATCTTTTTCTATAACCCAAAGAGTTCCATATACGATAAAAGTTTCATCTGTGACTTTGACACATGAATACCATTCATCTATAATTTTAAAGTCTATCTGTTCTGATTCTTTTTGGTCTTTTTTAAGATTCATAATAAATTCTTCTAATGATTCATAAAATTCATGTTTTCCTGTTCCAATTAATGTAAGGTTATCATCTAATAAGGAAATAATAAATTTAATACCTTCTTCTTCTGGATTTAAAACATAAATATGCCAAATCTTTTTTGATAAATCATTTAATGTTTTTTGTATTGTATTATCTTCCATGGATTACCCCCTTAAGATTTGCAGTTTATAGTTTTAGTGTATTATAAATTAAACTATTATTACAATATTATAATATAGAACTAAATAAATTGCATCATGTGTAAAGAGAAGTATGTTTTTTATAATAAAATTATTATAGTAAAGTAATCAATTTAATAGAAGTATTACATTTTAAAACTATGAAGAAAAATGGTAAATTAGATTTGAATTTAACTATGAAGAAATAAAATAAATCTAAATGAATTAGAGTTTTAATCTATACTTGAACATAAATAATCTTTATGATATGATGTCAATAATGATACTATGAAAGGAGTGCCTTGATGTCGGAGTTATATAATGGTAACCAACAATTAAATAGTTGGAGACGCATATATTCTGTATAAGCAGAATTTTTAAGTGTATTTTTGATACATTTAATTTGTGTGTCTTATTCTGCCTTTATAGATAACTGACATATGACAACAGATAGTATTTGAAATATATATTACTTTGTTAAACTATGGTGTAGTAGGCTTTAATCTGCTACGCTTTTATTAATTTTGCATAGTATTATTTTGGTTATAATTATGTTGAAATAGAAAGTATTAACTTTTCTAGTCCACAGGAGTTTTCTGTTTTTGTGCTGGTCAATACATGCACAGAAAAAGGCAGATATACCTGTGGGCTTTTTTTATATAAATTATAAAATATGGAGGTAGTTGAAATGAGTATAATTGAACTTAGGCATCTGACTAAATCTTATAAAAGATTTGAGAAAGAAGCAGGGCTTATGGGAAGTGTAAAATCTTTATTTAACAGGAAATACACAGAGAAAACAGCTATATCATCATTTGATTTAAAAGTGGAGGAAGGAGAATTTGTTGGATTAATAGGTCAAAATGGAGCTGGTAAAACCACTCTTGTTAAGATGCTAACTGGTATTATTTCACCATCTTCTGGAGATATATCTGTTATGGGTTATTATCCTAATAAATTGGAAAATAGCTTTAAAAGACAGTACGCTATTGTTATGGGACAGAAAAGTCAATTATTCTTTGAATTGACACCAGCAGATACATTTCTTTTATTTAAAGAGTTATATGATATATCTGATGAAGAGTATAAAAGAAACTTGGATTACTTTATCGAATTATTTGATGTATCAGAGTATTTAAACGTTCAAGTTAGGACGCTTTCTTTAGGGGAGAGAATGAAAATGGAATTAATAGTAGCCCTTCTGCATAATCCTAAAATATTGTTCTTAGACGAGCCAACAATAGGTCTAGATGCAGTAGCACAAAAACAAATTAGATATTTTCTAAAAGAAGTGAATGAAACAAAGGGGACTACTATTATACTTACTTCTCATTATATGGAGGATATTAAGAGCCTATGTAGTAGAAGTATCGTTGTAGAAAATAGTCATAAAATATATGATGGCTCTACAGAAGAATTGTTTAATCATTTCCAGAAATATAAAAAAATAACAGTTAGTTTCGCTGATGAAGCTGATATTAAATTTCCTAAAGACTGTAAAATCATTGAGCAAACGAAGCATAAGATATCAGTAGTTATGCCAAAAGAAAGAGGAAATGAAACTGTTAAATGGATTTTTGATAATTATGATGTCAAGGACGTGATAATTGAAGAAGAAGATATAGGTAATATTGTAGAGAGAATATATAAGAAAGGAAGTGAGGAGTATCGTGAGTAACTACAATCAGGTATATTCTAGTCATTCAATGTTTTATAAATTTAAACAAAATATCCGAAGATATTATGAAGTAGCCAAAATTAATTTTAAAGTACAACTTATCTGGAGATTTGATGTAGTAGTTAATATGATGTTTACTATTATAAAAATTTTATTTGCTTATATCTTATGGAAAGCAGTTTTTGGTGAAAATAAAATAGTTTCTGGTTTTACATTTAATTCAATGTTGTCTTATTACATAATAAGCTCATTTTTATCAGGTATTGATATGTCAAAGAGTACTAGTGAAGAGATATGTAATCGTGTAAAACTAGGTACATTTTCAAAATATATGATTATTCCAATTAATGTTCAAAATTATTTTATTGCTAAAAATTTTGGAATGACATGTTTCTATTTTGTATTTAACATGATTTCTGCTTTTGTATGGATTTTCATATTTAAATTGGATTTTGCTTTTACATCTAATCCAGTTCAAATAGTAATTTCAATCTTAATGATTTTTTTAGGGCTTATTTTTATGATGCAACTCCATTTCTTTATTGGTATTTTGTCATTTAAATTTCTTGAGATTGGTTTTTTTAGAATGATAATTGAAAATATCTCTGAATTTGTTACAGGAACAATGATACCACTTATACTTTTACCAGAAGTTTTAGTAACAGTCATGAAGGTATTTCCATTTTATTATACAACATATTTGCCATCTATGTTACTAATAGGAAGAAACAGTAATGAGGCAGTACAAGGCTTGATTATTATATCATTATGGGTTTTGTTCTTTTTTATATTGAATAAAATTATGTATAAAAGAATGAGAACACTATTTGATGGGGTGGGTATATGATGAAAAAAAATTTTAAAATAATATTTATGTTATTAAGGATGAAATTATCAAAGATGATGGTATTTAGATTTGATTTTTTTGGAGCATTTTTTGTAGATAGTTCACTATTTATATTACAACTATTAATGTTTAATGGTATATATTCTCATATAGACTCAATAGGAGGTTGGCAACATGGAGAGATGTTAATATTTATAGGAACTTTTTCATTAATAAATGCAATAAATATGACAATTTTCTGTTTTGGTATTTATGATATTCCAAGGAAGATTCAAGAAGGAGAGTTAGATTATTATATTACAAAACCAATAGACCCACTATTTAGATTGACATTTGAAAACATTAATATTGGTTCATCTCCATTAATTTTGGCAAGTATACTTATAGTTTTATATGGGGTATCTGAATTAAATCCAAAAATAACTTATATCACAATAATAATGTATATCTGTATGGTATTATTGATGACATTGCTTTTCTATGATGTAGGTATTATACTTCGAACAGTTTCATTTTTTGTTATATCATCTTCTGCTATAATGAGACTAGAAGATAATTTATTACCAATGAACATGAAAATTCCTGGAGTAATATATGAAGGTGTTTTTAAATTATTATTCTATTTAATTTTACCATATGGAATTATGTCAACAATTCCAACTCAAATTTTGTCAGGAACAATAACAATGAATGGATTGATATATTCAATCTTAATTGTATTCTTGTTTACATTATTTATGTGGAGATTTTGGAAGTTAGGTATGAAGCATTATAAAAGTGCAAGTAGTTAATAACTTTACAGCTTTGAGGTGATGAGAATTAAAAATATAGCAAATATTATTACTATATTTAGAGTTATTTTATCAATAGTATTACTTAAAACAGAAGTATTCTCTAATTTATTTTTTATAATCTATATTGTTTGTGGCTTAAGTGACTTTTTAGATGGATATATAGCTAGAAGAATGAATCTAACAAGTGAATTTGGCTCAAGGCTTGATAGCATAGCAGATATATGTTTTGTAATTTCCACATCTGTTATTATATTTCCCATAATAAATATACCAAAGTATATAGTGTTATGGGTAGTAGTAATTGCTATCATTCGTATTACATCAATAATTATAGTAATTTATAAATACAATACATTTTTTATATTACACACATATGGAAATAAAATATCTGGATTTATGTTGTTCTGTTTACCTTTATTTTATAATCTGGTTAACATAAGTTTGCTTACTAGTATTATTTGTGTTGTAGCAAGTATCTCGGCTATTGAAGAAGTACTGATACATATATTTTCTAAAGAGTTGAAAAAAGATACTATATGAATGTTTATAAGTAAACAGGTTTCATGTGATACTAAACAATAAAAACAAGTGTTAGTGATTAAAATCATAAAATGCTTGGAGTAAAGGATAAGGAGTTATTTTTAGATATTATGATAACGTATAATAGCAAGATTAATTAAAAATCTATCCAAGTAATTAGATATAATCTTTATGGAGAAAGGAGGTCCTTTAATGTCTAATAGGTTGGATATAATTTTAAATATAAGTAATGCACAAGAGAATGACCTGAATGAGTGATATATCTTATTCAGAAAATCGGAAACAAGATAATCTTCATGCGAAGGATAATTTACTTGCACAAAGATTTAATTTGTTTTCTCTATTAAAATTTGCATTTCCCACTATTTTTATGATGGTTTTTATGGGATTATATACAATTGTTGATACTATATTCGTATCAAGATTTGTTAATACAAATGCTTTATCAGCAATTAATATTGTTTGTCCTATTATTAATATTATAGTTGGACTTGGAACGATGCTTGCTACTGGGGGGAGTGCTATAGTAGCTCGTAAGATGGGAAGCGGTGAGACTGATGAAGCAAATAAGGTTTTTACTTTAATTGTGTTATCTGGAGTTGTACTTGGGATGATAATTACTGGTATTGGATTTGTATTTATGGATTATATTATTATATGGTTAGGAGCAAGTGAGATTTTGATTAAATATTGTCGCTCATATCTTCTTATTATTTTGATTTTCGCTTTTGCCAACATATTACAAGTATTATTTCAAAGTCTATTTGTGACAGCTGGAAAACCAAAGTTTGGATTATGGTTAGTAATAGGTGCAGGGTGTACTAATATAATTTTAGATTATGTGTTTATTGTTCCATTACAAATGGGTCTTGGTGGGGCAGCGCTTGCAACTGGTATAGGATATTTGATTCCTACTATTGCAGGGTTAGGTTTCTTTTCAAAAAGTAATGGGGTACTTAGATTTTGTATACCTAAAATAGATAAGAAAGTGTTGTTTGAGACTTGTTTTAATGGCTCATCTGAAATGGTAAGTCAATTATCCACAGCAGTTACCACTTTTTTATTTAATATTATAATGATGAAGTTGATTGGTGAAGATGGAGTTGCGGCTATTACAATAATTATTTATTCTCAGTTTCTCTTAACCTCAATTTATATAGGTTTTTCAATGGGAGTTGCTCCAATAATAAGCTATAATTATGGAAGCAGAAATAATATACAATTAAAATACATTTTTAAAATTTGTATGTTATTTATCTCAATAGCTTCTTTATTGGTGTTTGTGTTTTCTATGATATGTTCACCAAGTTTAGTAGAGATTTTTTCTCAAAGAGGAAGTAATGTTTATAAGATTGCAAGGTCTGGATTTTATATATTTTCTTTTAGTTTTATTTTTTGTGGATTCAATATTTTTACATCATCTATGTTTACAGCACTATCAAATGGAAAAATATCTGCAATACTATCTTTTTTACGTACGTTTGGCTTTATAACTATAGGTTTGCTGATATTACCAAATATATTTGATATATATGGTATATGGCTAGCGGTACCAATTGCTGAGTTATTAACCTTATTTTTAACAGTTAGTTTTATATATAAATATAAGAATAAGTATAACTATATATAAATATAAGAATAATCATAGTTAACATATATCTTTTTAACTGTATATCATTTAGCCTAACCACCATAGGAACTCCAAAATAAAGAGATTCCATAACACTATTTAAATCACCATGAGTAATAAAAACATCTGCTTTTTCTAATATTTCAAGTTGTGGTGTAAAGGGATAAATATAAATTTTCTACTAACCCAAGAGTAGGGTAGACATGTCCAGAAAAAGGTGAATTTATAAATAAAATTTTCATATATAGTAGGATGATACAATATTTTATTCATTTATCCTATATTCTTTAATTTGACATATTTATGAAACATCGAATTATACTGTGAAATATGCATTGACATGCATATAGTAAATAGTTTTCATTAATCGATAGATATATATACTTGATTTTATTTAATTATTTGAATATACTTTAAGCAGAACCTAGGGAGTGAGAGGGATGAAATAGACAAAAAATAAGAACTCTTTATAGGAGCGATTTTAAAATGGAGACATACTTTAATAAAAAAATATTACTCGTGGATGATGAAAAAGATATAATAGATTTAATTGAAGAAGTACTTATAAATGATGGTTTTAAAAATATTGTTAAAGTCTACAATGGTTTAGATGCTATTTCTTTATGTAAGACAGAATGCCCAGATGTCATTATTCTTGACATAATGTTACCAGATGTGGATGGAATAGAAGTGTGTAAAAAAATTAGGGAGTTCTCATACTGTTCAATTCTTTTTCTTTCATCAAAAGATGATGATATTGACAAAATACTTGGTCTTAGTAGTGGTGGGGATGATTATATAACGAAGCCATTTAGCCCAAGAGAGGTTGTATTTCGAGTTAAAGCTCAATTACGTAGACAACAATACCAAAGCATTATACCATCAGATGATGTATTTATTAAGTTAGGGAATATTACTATAGATACAGAAGGAAGTCGTGTTTATAAAGATAGAAATGAAATTGAGTTAACTGGAAGAGAGTATCAACTTTTAAGTTATATGGCTCAAAATGTAAATAAAATTATAAGTAAAGAAAGATTATATGAACAAGTGTGGGGGGCATATAGTAGCATCTGTGATAATACAATTATGGTACATATACGTCATATAAGAGAAAAAATTGAAAATAATCCTTCAAATCCTAAAATACTTATAACAGTTAAAGGTCTAGGATATAAACTTGTAAATAGAGTTGATTAGAATGGATTTTAATATTAATAGGCACTTATTTATGAGTGCCTATTAATATTTGTATTCTAGTAATAGACTTTATAATCTAGTAGATTCTTATTTTTTAAGTTTCTTAGCAATGAAACTTCAGCCAAAAGATTAATACATGTATTGAAGTATTGATTAAACAATATTACAGATAGATTTATATTAATTGTTTTTCTATATTAAATACCTTATCAATCCAACCTTTATAAAATTTTTCTTCATGGGATACTAGTATGATATTTCCTTTAAACTGTTTCAAGGCATTTTGTAAAGCATCCTTTGTTTCTGCATCAAAATGGTTGGTTGGTTCATCTAGAATCAAAAAATTGCAAGGAGATAACATCATACAACATAATTTAACCTTAGATTGTTCACCACCACTTAGAGTAGATACACTTCTTGAAACATGCTCTTCTTTTACTCCACATTTAGCTAGGTGACGTCTAATTTCTTTTGTATTAAATTTTGGATACTTATCTGCCACTATTTGAAGTGGTGTTTTAGTAGGATTTTCCCATTTTAAATCTTGTTCATAATAACCAATTTTAACTTGTTCTGAAAACTTAAAACTTCCAGCGATACAAGGAATATCTTTAACTAATGTCTTTAACAAAGTTGATTTACCAATTCCATTAAATCCAGTTATAACTATTTTTTGACCTCCATCAACAGATAAATTTAGTTTTGGAAGCAAAGAATAGTAGTAGCCGACTTCAAGATTGGTAACTGTAAGAGCATTTTGAGCAGATATTTCAATCTCTGAAAATTGAACATTTGGTTTTCCTACAAAGCTAGGAGGAGCTATTCTTTCTATTTTATCCAATTGTTTTTGTCTTCCTCTTGCAATTTTTGAATTTACTCCAGCTTTATTTTTACGTATAAATGTTTCTTCTTTTTCTATTTTCTTTTGTTGTGCTTGATATCTTCTAATATAATCCTCTCTTAAATGTGATTTTTGTTTAAGAAACTCTGAGTATTTTCCATGATACTTCTTAATCATACCAAATTCTATATCAAGAATGCCTGTAGAGATTTTCTCTAAAAAGTCAAAATCATGGGAAACTACAATAAATGCTCCAGCAAATGTATTTAAATAACTTGAAAGCCACTCAACATGTTCCTTATCTAAAAAATTTGTTGGCTCATCTAATAATAAAACTTCATGATTAGAAAGTAGTAATTTCGCCAAGATTACTTTTGCTCTTTGCCCGCCACTAAGTTCTTCAACTACACGATTCATTCCTATTGAATCTAACCCAAGACCATTTGCTATTTTGTTAACTTCATTGTCTACAGAGTAGAAATTGTTTGCTATTAGTTGTTCTTGATATTCTGATGCCTTAATTAGTAGTTGTTCATTTCCAGACAGAGCACTCTCTTGATATAGCAAATTCATCTCTTTTTCTATTTTATAAAGCTCTTCAAATGCAGAGTGCAAATAGAGGGATATTGTTGTATCTCTATTAATTTCTGCATATTGGTCTAGATGACCAATTTTGATATTAGTTTGCCATTTAATTTCTCCTTCATCTGGAATAACTTCTCCTAATAAAATTTTGATTAAGGTACTTTTCCCTACACCATTTTGACCAACTATACCAATATGTTCACCTTTGAATAAATCAAAGTTAGCTTTCTCATACAGTGACTTATCCATAAAACCTTGTGATAAATTAGTTACTTTTAATAAACTCATAATTCAAACTCCTTTTCTTTTATTAAAAAATTTATGAAAATAAAAAAAGCAGAGGAAAGGCATTCTAAAATGCCGACCTCTGCTTTTGGAAAAACAAAAGGTCATAGACAAGCATTGTTGTCTATGACCAGAAAATCTATATATCTATCGGCAAATAGGCGATTTTAAATAAGCATAGCTAAAAAAACTATACTAACCTATATTTGCCGACGAAGATAGAAAGCTCTAAGCCTCCAGATTAACCTCTACACAACGCTTCATCGTATACATTTGTGTAGAGTTAAGTTTTCTAACAAGTTTAACTAATTCTATATAAATCATAATTATTCACATCCTAATCTTAATTCTAGTTTATTTATATTTAAACTGTACTTTGTACTTTTGGTATCATCTTATTTATTTAAAGTATAATTTACTAATTATAACTTAAGTTATGTTATCATAATACATAGTTATAGTCAACAAGAAAATTATTTTCATGTAGTCACTTTGATAACATAATAAATTAAAATTTATATTATTAAGATGAAGGATAGTTTTAATTATAATAATTCTCCATATTTTTTTACAAATACCTTTTTTAATATAGTTACTAAAACCATATAAGATAAAATAGTAAAAATCAATCCAATAAAATATATACCTGGAAGTGGCATCATACCAATAGCATGACCAAGAGATGTATATGGTATAATAGTACCAATCACAATTCCCATTGTTGTAAAAAGAGTTAATTTCCATGAAGCTCGACTTTTAATAAATGGGATGTGTGGAGTTCTTATCATATGAATAACTAATGTCTGAGACCATAAAGATTCTACAAACCATCCAGCATGAAATAGAGATATAAACCCAAGCTGACCTATAGTATCTAAGCTATGAAAACTTCCACCAAATACATTTGGGCATACTACAAAATACATTAGTATATATGTTGTAATATCAAAGACTGAACTAGTTGGACCAATCCAAGTCATAAATTTACTTATAGATGATGAATCCCATTTTCTTGGAATTTTTAGATAATCATCGTCTACATTATCCCATGGAATAGTTATACATGAAATATCATAAATTAAGTTTAATATTAAGAGTTGAATTGGTAACATTGGTAAAAATGGCAAGAATGCACTTGCTATTAATACAGAGAACATATTACCAAAATTAGAACTTGCAGTCATCTTTATATATTTTATAATATTTGCATATGTTTTTCTTCCTTCAATAGCACCTTGCTCTAGTACCATAAGGTCTTTTTCAAGTAGTATAATATTTGCACATTCTTTAGCTATATCAACTGCGGTATCTACAGATATTCCAACATCAGATGCCTTCATAGCAGCAGCATCATTTATACCATCTCCCATAAATCCAACAATATGTCCATTTCTGCGAAGAGATTCAACTATACGAGATTTTTGTTCTGGAGAAAGCTTTGCAAATATACTTGTATGTTCTACCATTTTATCAAGATTTTTATCATCCAGGCCTTCTATATCTGAGCCAAGCAAGATATTTTCAATTTTGATGCCTACTTGTTTACAAATACACTTTGTTACTGCATCATTGTCACCAGTTAGAACCTTTACATCAACTCCATTTTTAAGTAGAGCTTTTACTGCACTAGATGTACTTTCCTTTGGTGGGTCAAGGAATGCAAGATAACCTATTAAAACCATGTTACTTTCGTCAGAAACTGAAAATTCATCTATAGGTGAAGGATTGTTTTTCTGTGCAATTCCCAAAACTCTCATACCTTTATCATTGTATTTAGAAACTGTTGCAATAACTTCTTTACATATTTCATCTGTCATTAATTGAATCTCATCTTTATACTCAACATGAGTACAGATTGATAACATTTCTTCAATAGCACCTTTTGTGATAAGCTGAGTTTTTCCAAATTTATTTTTAACTACTACACTCATTCTTCTTCTATTAAAATCAAATGGAATTTCCTGAACCTCCCATGACTAAAGTCACAGGGTTCCTGT
>NZ_JBJODK010000021.1:0-42966 GCF_045900275.1 Clostridioides sp. GD02367
AAAAACGAGGAAATGAAGAATTTAAGTATAAGAGAATGGATTTGTCCTTGTTGTAATGTAACTCACGATAGAGACATAAATGCGAGTATAAATATACTAAAAGAAGGATTAAGACTAATAACAGTTTAAAATAGATAACGTATGTAAGAACTGTAGGAACTACGGGGATAGCCTGTGGAGAATTAGTAAGACATATTTTAGTATGCAAAATTCTATGAAGCAGGAACCCTGTGACTTTAGTCATGGGAGGTTCAGAATGACAAAAGAATATGTGATTATACAGAAAGAGAACTAAAAAAATTTTTATATGGTAAAGCAGAAAAGATTAAAATAGAAAATGCTGGTCAATCAAACATGACATATGAAGGATTAATGGTTAAATTTAATCGTCTATATTTAAGTAAAGAGGGTGAAATATCAGACACTACTAAGAAAAAGTTGAGTAAACTTCTCATAGAAGACAAATGTCCTGTATGTAATGGGAGAAGACTTCATGAAAGAGTGTACAAGTCTTTAATTAATGGCTATAATATAGCAGATTTAACTAGTATGCAAATTGATGAATTAGTTGAAGTTATTAAAAATATAGATAAAGTAGAAGCACAACCTTTACTTAAGGGAATAATAGAAAAATTAAATAGTATAATAGATATAGGTCTTGGATATTTAAGTTTAGATAGAGAGACATCTTCACTATCAGGAGGTGAATCTCAGCGTATAAAGATGGTCAAATATCTGAATAGTAATCTCGTTGATTTAATGTATATCTTTGATGAGTCGAGTGTAGGGCTTCATCCAAGAGATGTATATAAATTAAATAAACTTCTAAAACAATTATGTGATAAAGGAAATACAATTATAGTTGTTGAACATGACCCAGATGTCATTAAGATTGCAGACCACATTGTAGATGTGGGGCCAAAGGCTGGTAAGTATGGTGGAAAAATTGTGTATGAAGGAAGTTATGACAATCTACTTGTAAGTGGAACGGTTACAGGGAATGCCTTAAATAAATCTCTTTCTATTAAAGAAAATGTAAGAGAGCATAGAGGATATTTAGAACTTAAAAACTGCAATACAAACAACTTAAAAAATATATCTATTAAAATACCTAAGGGCGTGTTGACTTTAGTTACAGGAGTAGCAGGTGCAGGTAAAAGCACTTTAATTAAGGATGAATTCTTAAAGCAAAATCCTAATGCTGTACTTATAGACCAAAGTCCTGTATCAGTAAACTCAAGGTCAAGTTTAGCAACATATAGTGGCATTATGAACAATATAAGAAGCGTATTTGCAAAAACAAATGGAGTGAAGGCTTCTTTATTTAGTTCAAACTCAGAGGGGGCTTGTGATAATTGTAAGGGGTCTGGAATAGTAGAAATGAATCTTGCTTTTATGGATAGTATAAAGAACACTTGTAATATTTGTGAAGGCAAAAAATTTAAAAAAGAGGTTTTAGAATATAAATTTCAAGGGAAGAATATAATAGAAGTTCTTGAAATATCCGTATTAGATGCGATTGAATTTTTTAGTTTAAGACAGATTAAAACAAAATTACAATGTATTGAAAAAATGGGTATCGGATACCTTACTTTAGGGCAAACTCTCGATACATTATCTGGAGGAGAATGTCAAAGATTAAAGCTTGCTAGTGAATTAAATAAGGAAAGCTCAGTATATATATTGGATGAGCCTACAACAGGACTTCATATGGCAGATATTGAAAATTTTATAAGTATAATTGAAGAAATTGTAGATAATGGAAATACAGTTATAATAATTGAACATAATATAGATGTAATTAAAAGAGCAGACTGGATTATTGATATAGGTCCTGAAGGTGGAGCAAAAGGTGGAAAAGTAATATTTGAAGGAACTCCAAAACAATTGTGCAACAATAGAGTATCATTAACAGCAAAATATATAGTATAATAAATAAAATATAATTAATATAATGATATATTAATGAGTAGAGTGGGTATATAAAATGATACTTAAACTTAACAGTAGTAAATAATATGAGAAATATTCAAATTTAATTAAATATAGTGTCAGAAATCCGTTTAGATATCAAGCTTTTAACGGTTCTGGCATTTTTTATTATTTTTAGGGAGAATATTGAGCAATTATTCTCCAATAGTTACTTTTTTGTGCCTACTTGCAAGTTTGATATTATAATCTTAACATGTAATTTATGGAATAATTTATTGATATATTAAAATAAGGGTTATTACTAAATTAAATTTTAAATCTTGTTAAGTAAAACTCATAAAAAGGAGTGAGATAAATGATAAATGATATCTTGACATTATTATCTGAGAGAAGTGATTTTTTTATAAAATTATCTATAGAGCATTTGACAATTTCTATTATTTCTATAATAATCGCAATTGTTTTAGGTGGGATAATTGGTATTATTGTAAGTGAATTTCATAGTTCTTCTAAACCTATATTGGGAACTATCAATTTTCTATATACAATTCCATCCATTTCTATGTTAGGATTTCTAATACCATTTTCTGGGATTGGAAATACTACTGCTGTTATTGCCCTTACTATTTATGCACTATTACCTATGGTTAGAAATACATATACTGGAATCACTAACGTAGATAAAAATATCCTTGAAGCAGCTAGAGGGATGGGAAGTACAGACTTTCAGATACTATATAAAATAAAGCTTCCACTAGCTCTACCAGTTATCATGTCTGGTATTAGAAACATGGTCATTATGACAATTGCATTGGCTGGTATTGCCTCGTTTATAGGTGCAGGAGGACTAGGTGTAGCCATATATAGAGGAATCACAACAAATAATACAGTGATGACAATCACTGGAAGTATACTTATCGCTTTATTAGCGTTAGTATTTGATTTTATTTTAGGATTAGTAGAAAGATTTTTTCAAAGAAAAAGAAAAAAGAAAAATAGAAAAAAAGTTTTTGCCATTCTAGGAAGTTTTATTATAGTGCTAGCCATCTTTACGTCATACTTCTTTAACTCTTCAAAAACTCAAACTATTCATATTGCTACAAAACCTATGACTGAACAATATATCCTTGGTGAGATGTTGGATATTTTAATTGAAAAGAATACAGGTTTAAAAGTAGAGATTACACAAGGTGTAGGTGGAGGAACGTCTAATATTCAGCCAGCTATGGAAAATGGGGAATTTGATATTTATCCAGAGTATACAGGAACAGGCTGGAATATGGTACTTAAGAAAAATGAATTATATACTGAAGATATGTTTAATAAACTACAATCAGAATACAAAAATAAACTTAAGATGCAATGGACTGGTATGTATGGTTTTTCTAATAGTTATGCATTAGCAGTTAGAAAAGAAGTTGCAGAAAAATATAATTTAAAAAATATATCAGATTTAAAAGAGATATCTTCTAAATTGACGTTTGGAGCAGAGTATGATTTTTATGAGAGAGAGGACGGATATACTCCATTGTGTAATACGTATGGATTAAACTTTAAAAATACAGTTGATTTAGATATTGGATTAAAATATCAAGCTATCAATGAGGGTAAAATTGATGTAATGCCTATATTCACAACTGATGGCCAGTACAGTGTTTCAGACGTTGTAGTTTTAAAAGATGATAAAAACTTCTATCCATCTTATCAATGTGGAAATGTTGTTAGTTCAGAAGTGTTAGAGGAGCATCCAGAGTTATCAAAAGTATTTAAAGTGGTTGAAAATATTTTGACTGATAAAGAAATGGCTAAAATGAATTATGATGTAGAAAACAATAATTTAGAACCTAGAGATGTTGCACGTGAGTTTTTGAATAAAAAAGGTCTTTTATAATTGGAGGAAATATAATGACACCTATTATACAATTTAAAAATATTGAAAAACAATATGATGATAAATCTATAATAAATAATCTTGATTTAGATATAGAAAAAGGAGAATTTCTAACTGTTATTGGTTCATCTGGCTCAGGGAAGACAACACTTTTAAAAATGATTAATGGTTTAATTTTGCCAGATAGAGGAAGTATATTGATAAATCAAACAGATATTAAAAACGAGGATTTAATTAAATTAAGAAGAAAAATAGGATATTGTGTACAGGGAAGTGTTCTTTTTCCTCATATGACTGTTGAAGAAAATATTTCATATGTACCAAATCTTCTCAATAAAAAAAATAAATCAGAAGTGAAAAGTGCTGTAGACAAGTGGATGGGGATAGTAGGCTTACCAAATGATATGAAAGTTCGTTATCCATCGGAATTATCTGGTGGTCAACAACAACGTGTAGGTATTGCAAGAGCTCTAGCTTCTTCTCCAGAAATTTTACTTATGGATGAACCTTTTGGAGCAGTAGATGAGATTACACGAAAGCAATTACAGAAAGAGATAAAAGAAATTCATAAAAAAACAGGAGTTACAATTATATTTATTACACATGATATTTATGAAGCCTTGATTTTAGGTACAAAGACTTTGGTATTAAATCATGGAGTTATTCAACAGTATGACACTCCTAAGAATATTTTAAATTCTCCTGCTAATCAATTTGTGGACCAATTATTGAATATAAGAAAATCTATAATAGATGATGAAGATTTAAAAGAATAGATTTAATGAATAAATATAAATTAAAAGTTAAATTATCCTGATAAAAACTATTGCCTTAGAGTTAACTTCAAGTTGTATACTTAGAGTGTAAAAAAATTAGATTAGGCATAGGGGGATGAGAAATGAGTAGAGAAAAAGATTTAGGTATAGGAGCAGTTTTTCCTATTGGAGAAGAAAATAAAGCATTTGCGCAGTATTTTACAGGAGAATGTTATCTGAATATGCTCACTACTAAGGGTGTGGCAGTTGGTAATGTAACATTTGCACCTTCTACAATAAATTCGTGGCATGTACATCATAAGGGTGGTCAGATTTTACTTGTAACTGGAGGTAGAGGATATTATCAAGAATTTGGAAAGCCAGCTCAGGAATTACATGCAGGTGATGTAGTAAACATACCACCAGAAATAAAGCACTGGCATGGAGCTGCACCTGATAGTTGGTTTCAGCATTTAGCTATAGAGGTGCCAGCTGAAGGTGCTTTCAATGAATGGCTGGAGCCTGTATCTGATGAAGATTATAGTAAACTCAAATAAAAATTTTAGATATGACGTTGAAATAGAGATGATATTAAAAGTAGTAAATATTAATATTTCATATAAAATGTAAATAGCATAGAGTGTATACTGAGTAAATTACTAAATATACACTCTTTTTGTTGTGAATGATAAAAAATTATGCAAAATAGTAGTATTTGAGAAAATAAAATTAGTATAATAAAAGAAACTAAAAGATTAATAATTCAGTATACATATGTAGTTTGGGGGAAATAAAATGGAGACTATAATGGTTGTGGAAGATGATGTCATGCTTAATAATGGTATATGTTTTAACTTGCAAAGTGAAGGCTTTCAAGTTATACCAACATATAATCTAAAGGAAGCAAAAGAAAAGTTTAAGACAGAAAAAATAAATTTAATTATACTAGATGTAAATCTTCCTGATGGAAGTGGATTTGAATTTTGTAAAGATATAAGGAATGATTCAAAGATAGGTGTTCTTTTTTTGACAGCTTGTGATATGGAATCTGATATTGTAAATGGATTTAAGATAGGAGCAGATGATTATATAACAAAACCATTTAGTATAAACATATTAATGCAGAGAATAAAAGCACTGCTTAGAAGATGTGGTAATGAGATACAAGAAAATATTTTAATTGAGGGTGATTTTGAATTTAATTTTGACAAAATGACAGTTAGTAGAAACAATGAAAGTATAGTTTTTTCACCTATAGAATATAAGATTCTAAAACAATTAGTACAACATAAAAATGAAATAGTTACAAGACAAGCATTGATAGATGCAATATGGGATAGTGATAGTGAATATATGGAAGAACATGCACTAACTGTAAATATAAATAGATTGAGAAAACGAATAGACCAAAAAACGTCTAAGCATAAATACATAAGGACTGTCTATGGAATAGGATATATGTGGGCTGGTGAACAAGATGAGAAATAGCAAAACTTCAACGAAAAACTACTATAAAAGTATTTCTATTGTATATTTTATAGTATCTATCTTAACCTTTATAGTTATAAAATCACAAACTAATAAAATCTTGTATATGTATTCTGATTCAATTGATATTATTAAAAATATTGATTGTATTATTTTAATTTTTATAATCTTTATGTTTCTAATATCATTATTTTTTGTATTTAAAATAAGAAGAGATATAGTTGACTTTAGTAATAATATTGTATGTAATATAGATGATTTTATAGCAGGTAATAAAAATATTAAGTTTAATTTAAATGAAGATACTTTAACTGCAAAAGTTCAAAATAAAGTAAAACATATGATAGAGATAATTGAAATTAAAAATAATAAATATGTAGATGAAAAAGAAAATATAAAAACTCTAATATCAGATATATCACATCAAATAAAAATACCAATAGCTAATATATCAATGTATAATGAGACTTTATTGCAAAAAGAATTGGATAGAAAAAATCAAGTATCGTTTTTAGAAAATATGCAAAATCAGGTAAATAAATTAGACTGGTTGGGAAATTCTCTTATAAAAATATCGAGATTAGAAACAGGAATTATATCTTTAAATGTAACTAAAAGCAGAATAAGTGATACTATTGCAAGTGCTTTAAGTGGTGTGTTTTTAAAGCTTGAGGAGAAAAATATATCACTAGAAATTGATTTAGATGATAAGGTAGAGGTTTATCATGATAAAAAGTGGACTGGTGAAGCTCTATTTAATATTATAGAAAATGCAGTCAAATATACGCCTGAAGGTGGTAAGGTAGGAATAAAAGTTGATAAGATGGACATCTTTACTAAGATTATTATAAGTGATACTGGAATAGGTATAGATGAGAGCGATGTAAATAATATATTTAAGAGGTTTTATAGAAGTATAGAAGTCACAAATATAGATGGGATAGGAGTAGGGCTGTATTTAGCAAGAGAGATTATAAATAAACAGAGTGGGTTTATAAAAGTCGATTCCCAGAAAAACGTTGGAACTACATTCAATATCTATATGAAAAATTGAGAATAATATTAAAAAGTAAGTGTAATGTTTATAAAAAATTTATATTTAAAATCTTTGGAGATAGTGCATATAGTGTTTGTTAGATAACGCCATATGCACTATTTTTATTTAAATGTCTCAAAACTGTTATAATTGATGTCTAAAATATAACAGTCCTGTGAGGATTAAAAGATGCCTAGATGATAATATTTAAGTAAGAAATTTATTCTAAGTAAAAAAACTTATCAAATTAGAATTTCGGCATACATTTAGGAAACATTTTAAAAAAGTTAGTAGGGAGATATGATTATGAGAATACTGGAAACTAAGAATTTAAAAAAATATTATGGAAAAGGTGAAAATATAGTAAAAGCTTTAGATGGAATAGATATAAGTATAAATAGAGGTGAATTTGTCGCAATAGTAGGGACATCAGGAAGTGGAAAAAGTACATTACTACACATGATAGGAGGTCTTGATAGAGCGAGTAGTGGAGAAGTAATTATTGAAAGTAATAATATATTCAATATGGATGATGAAGAGCTTACAATATTTAGAAGACGTAATGTAGGATTTGTATTTCAAAATTATAATTTAGTTCCAATACTAAATGTTTATGAAAATATAGTATTACCAATTGAACTTGATGGATGCAAAATAGATACTAAATATGTAGATGAAATAATACAAGTTTTAGGGCTTACTCAAAAAGTGGATGATTTACCAAATAATCTATCAGGGGGACAACAACAGAGAGTAGCTATTGCAAGAGCCTTGGCTACAAAACCATCTATAATATTAGCTGATGAGCCAACAGGTAATTTAGATAGTAAAACAGAACAGGATGTATTAGGTCTTTTAAAAGTTACTAGTAGCAAGTTTAGTCAAACTATAATTATGATAACCCATAATGAACAAATTGCTCAAATGGCAGATAGAATTATAAGAATTGAAGATGGAAAAGTTGTAAATAGAGGTGAGACTGATGTTAGAAAATAACAATAAAGAAATCATAAAAAAGTTGAGTGATAGAAGCTTTAAAGCAAATAAAACGAGGAATTTGGTTTCAGTAATTGCGATAGCGTTGACGACAATTTTATTTACATCGTTATTTACAGTAGGATATAGTATGTTAGAAGCTTTTGATAGCTATAAAGCTATGGAATATGGGACAAATAGCCATGTTCAACTTCAGGATGTAAATAAAAGACAGATTGAAATTATAAAAAAAGATAGTTCAGTAGACAAAAACAGTATTGGTATAATGAAGAATATAGGAAGTTTAAAAAATCCAGAGTTTTCAACACAGACGGTAAATTTGGCTGTCTATGATGAAAAAAGTCTTGAAAATGCTGTAAATGTAGAGATGATTGAAGGAAGTTTACCAAAGAATAATGATGAAATAGTTATGCCTATAGAAGTACTAGATATGTTGAAGTTACCTCATAAAATAGGTACTGAAGTAAAGGTGATAATTTCAAAAGTTAAAGATGGAGTATCAACTGATGAAAAAGAAACTTTCAAATTTATATTAAGTGGATATTTTGGATACAAGACAGCCACAGCAATACCTCTACATGATGTATATGCAAGTGAAGCTTTCTATAATAATTATAAGGAAAAAAATGAAGTAGCGGCTACAAGTCTAGTTCTTAATTTCTTAGATGATAATAATTTGCAAGCTAGATTTGATGAATTAATTAAGAAGATTCAACCATATTCAGGAAAAGCAAGCATAAATCCTGTATATCTAAGTAAACAAGGAACCACTTTTAAAGAAATGATTAAAAATATATTACCAATAATATTAATCATAGCACTTATTCTTTTAAGTGGATATTTGTTAATTTACAATATCTTTTATATTTCAGTAGTTAAAGATATAAAATATTATGGCTTATTAAAAACAATAGGAACGTCACCATATCAATTAAAAAAATTGATTATTAAACAAGCTAATAGACTATGTATAGTGGCAATACCAATAGGTCTAGTATTAGGTTTTTTATTGGGGATGATATTTGTTCCTTTGGTTGGTAAATTTATGGATGGATTAAATAGTAACGCATTTGAATATTTTAATCCATTAATATTCGTATTTGCCATTGTGTTTTCATATATAACTGTAAGACTTTCATGTCAAAAACCTGCTAAGATTGTAAGTTCTGTATCACCTATAGATGCAGTGAGATATAGTGACAAAAGTAATAGGGTTAGACGTAAATCTAAAAAAGGGAGAAATGGTTCCAAACTTCATAAAATGGCACTTTCAAATCTATTTAGAAATAAACGTAAAGCAATTTTAGTTTTAGTTTCTATGTCGTTAAGCTCTATAATATTCTTAACTGTATCTGCAATTATAAGTAGCTCTAATCCAGAAAAAGCTGCTGAAGGTATGATGTTAGGAGATATAGAAATACATCATGGTCTTGTTGATTCTGTAAAATTTGAAGAGAATGATATTATTCCAATTGATGAAAAATTAATTAAAGATATTAAAAATATAGATGGAGTAAGTAAGGTAAGTAAGTTATACAAAGATTTAAGTTATATAGCTTATGAAGGTGATTTGAAAGATGAGATATTGACTCAAGAAGTAGATACAGAATATAAAAAGCAATTTCTTCAAAATAGAAATCCAGATGAAGATGCAAAGGAAAGGGGATTCTTAACTTCTGATACAATTGGATTATCTTCAGGAGAATTACTAAGTAAATTGTCAAAGAATAATATCATATATTCTGAAAAAAATCCTAAGATATTATCAGGTAATATAGATGAGAAGAAATTTGATGCAGGTGGATATGTGGTAATTAATGGACATAAAGGAAGTAAGATAAAAGCAGGAGACAAAATTAAATTTAAATATTTAAAAGAAAAGAATATAGATGAAGGGTATGTAGATACTGAGTTTAAAGTTATGGCAGTTCTTGATGGAGCAAAGAATTTCCAAATAAGAATGTATATTAATGAAAATGACTTTAAAAATATGGTTGAAAAATCATATATACAAAATCTAATAATAGATGTAAATGGCAATATGAAATCTGTTGAAGGTAAAATAAAAAATTTGAATGAAAAATATAATAATCCCTATACAAAGATTTACTCAAAAAATATTTATGTAGAAGAAGCACGAGAAAGTCAAAAAGTCATAAAAATCGTAGGTATGAGTGCAGTGTTTATAATAGGATTAATTGGAGTGTTAAACTTTATAAATACGATGATAACGAATATAATGTCTCGTAAACAGGAATTTGCAATGATTGAAGCAGTAGGAATGACAAAAACACAGCTTAAGAAAATGATAATACTCGAGGGATTTTATTATGGTGTAATAATAACGATTATAAATCTTATATTTGGAAGCATGGCTACATTTTTAGGATTTAATATTATGAAATTAAGATACTCTGTGTATACCTATCCAGTAGAAGCACTGATAATAAGTGTATTGATAGTATTCTTGATAACATCTATAGTACCTTTGCTGGTTTATCATAATATTTCTAAAGATAGTATTGTTGATAGGATTAGAGAAGCTGAATAAAGTTTATATAGAGTGATTTTGATAAGATTTATATAGAGTATTTTGTAATTTCAAAAACGATATTGAGAGTATCAAAATAAACATGTAAGAGAGGCACTTCAAGTTGAAGTGCTTTTTATGTAGGAAAATAAATCAAAACATTAGCAAATAATGTGAAAAATAAAATAAAATAATATGCTATCGTTAAAATAGGAGGTGTTTCAGGTGGATAATAATTTAATTACTATTGAAAAAGCTTTGGATTATATAGAAATACATCTTTTAGATGAACTGTTGGATTTAGAAGCTATTGCTAAAGAAACTGGATATTCAAAGTACCATTTACATAGAATGTTTACATCCGTTGTAGGCTTTACTATTCATAATTATATACAAAGACGTAGATTGACTGAAGCAGCAAGAATGCTTATTTTTACAGAAAAGCCGATTATTGAAATCGCTTTAATTTCAGGGTATGATACACAGCGTTCTTTTTCAAAGGGATTTAAAAAGATGTTTAAGTATAGTCCAAATTTTTTTAGGAAACATAAAGACTTCTTACCAATACAATTAAAATTTGATATCAATAATCGGAAAAAGTTACGTGGAGATATGATTTTAGACATTAAAAAAGTCGATTGTACAGATATAAATATTGTTGGGTATTCTGGTAAAGTAAAAAGAGGATTTCATATTATTGGAAAGTGTTGGAGGGATTTGCATAAAAATAAAGAGCTGATAGAAAACAAAGTAGATTTAGATTTCTTAATTGGAGTCAATGATTATAGTGATTTTAAAGAAATTGAAAATACACCTTCATTTACATACATTGCAGGAGCACAAGTATCTTGTTTTGGTAAGTTACCTAATGGAATGGTAAAATTCACACTGCCAAAAAGTAATTATATTGTTTTTACTTTCATTGGAAAAAATGAAGATAGTATGCAAAATGTTGTGGAATATATTTATCGAGAATGGTTTCCTAATTCAAGTTGTCAATTAAATGAAAATAATTTATATGATTTTGTAAAATATGGAGAAAATGTTGATAATAGCGGTTTGAGCGAAATTCAGTTTTGGGTTCCAATTCTTTAAAAAAAGTAACAATATTAAAGTAGAGAAATTCATGTAAAAATAGTTTTATAACTCTATATGTCAATAAGGAATTTATAAACAATAGAAAAAATTACTTTATTATAAGACTATGATAAAATATAATTAAATAATGTATTTAATTTTGTAAAGGGTGAGGTGTTCTAAAACGAATGAATCCAGAAAATGAATTACTTAGAAATCTAGATAAATTACATACAACAGAATTAGGTATGGTAAGAATTAAGAAAAACCTTTCTTTAGAGACAAATGATGTAGTGGGCTGGTGTAAAATTAAAATAGAAGCTCCAAATACTATTATTAATAGAAAGGGAAAGAACTGGTATATAAGTGTAGATAATTGTATTATAACAGTAAATGCTTATAGCTACACAATCATTACAGCTCATAAAGAAAAGAAATGAATTGCAACATATAGAAATTAGGAGTATTTTATGCTATCTATTGTGTAGTAAATATGAATATTATGAAAACCATCAAGATGAAAGGCTTTACTATACTTGATGGTTTTTTTGATATTGTTATACCATTCCATTTTTTTATTTCTTTAGTATATCACTCTTAGTTAGGCCATTTGATTTAGCTTGAGGATTCCATTGATAATTACCCATAAATTTATATAGAAATCTAGGAAAATTAGGTGAAATAAAAATATTATTTTTATCAGGATTATCAAGATTTATATTGTCATTAAGTATATTTCTTGATAATTCTTTTAGTGTAATGCCTAATTTTTTCTTAGGGCCTTTATCCAAAGGTATAGAAGTCAGTGAGCCAAGCATCTCTCCAGCACCAATCCCAACACCTTGAACCCATATAAAGTTGACCTTTTTACACCAATGTTCTATCATCTGAATTGCCAAATGATTATGTTTACCCTCATAGAATCCACAGTTAACAATTGCATACACTGGGATAGGCTTTTTATTTTGTGTTTTTAAAAACTTTTCACACTCCTCTAAAAAGTGAACTAAATGAGATGGAATCCCATCTACATAAAGAGGAAATGCAATTACCAATCTATCACAATTAAGTATAGAATTAAGAGCATCAGGATATTTAGAAGGGTTATCTACTTTAAATGTAAAAACTTTATTGTCCTTTTGAATAAGTTGTTCTACTTCAGATAAAAAATATTGTGAATTATTTTTATTTACTTTTGGACTACCATTTATCATTGTTATATTCATATAGATTCACCTCTTATATCTTGTATATTTTCATAAAAACAAACAGAGTGTTCTTTCATATTAAAATTTATAGAATTTCCACGTACTAATTTGGTAGCAGTATCTTTTTCAGCTTCTGTAATGTGATTTCCATAGAAGATGGCTTTTAAATTTATCTGTTTGCTATATCTACTTTTATGACGCATCATATTATCTTTCATTACAAAGTATGGTAGGATATAGCTAATACTTTTATCAAGTATGTTTTTTACAAAAGGGCTGAATCCTCCATAACAACATCTGCTTATTATAACAAGCCCATCAGATTCATTTATAAGTTTACCCATATTGCTATAATAATCTTTTACAACACATTCAGTAGGTGTTTTAATCCAGCAGCCAAAACAGCCAATACACTTGTGAATCTCCTTTGTGTTTGGAAGTATTTTTATATCGTCATCAAGTTTAGGTGATAGTTTATCTAATTCTTCTTCAGTTAAATCATGTATTAAAAGTCTCATAAGTCTCATCTCCTTTTATGTATGCTTATTTCTAAAAATTATATCTTACAAATTTTTTAGTAAATCTTTACACCAGTTAATTACAAAATTATAATAGTCAACTCCATAAACCATTGTGGAATACATGTATGCATATTGTTCAATACAATGATTTTTTTCTGCATCAATTTTTTGTTTATTTAGTTTATCTGAGAGTGATTCAACCTCAGCTATAAATAGTTTTAAGTTTGTTTCAATTATTTCTTTAGGTAGATACTTGTAAAAGAATATATTAACAAGATGGTCTTGCTTTGTTTTAGAAAATTTTATCGGTTTTTTTAGCCATTCAAGAAAGTATTCTTTACCTGCATCAGTTATAGAATATATTTTTTTAAATTTGCTACCATCAATAGCTTCATGACAGTGGATATATCTCTTTGTTTCTAATCTTTTAAGTGCTGGATAGATACTGCCAAAACTAGCATCAAAAAAGTATGATGTACTATGTGACATCCATTGCTTTAAGTCGTACCCACTTAATTTTTCTTCCATTAAGAATCCTAAAATAATGTATTCTAACATATTGCCTCCTAATATCAATTAGATATATATCGATTCGATATAAATATTATTACAGATAATAAATATTGTGTCAATATGATTTTTAAAATAAACTTAAAAGGAATTAGGAATTAGGAATTAGGAATTAGGAATTAGGAATTAGGAATTAGGAATTAGGAATTAGGAATTAGGAATTAGGAATTATTTATGTAAATAGATTAATATAAAAAGTAATTAAACATTAGTGAAAAATTAAAGATAGTTAAATTAAAGTAATGGTCTAATATATGAAATTTATAGTGACTTTATAATTTAAAGATAAACTTGGGTGCTATTGACAAAGAATAAAATTAGCAGTAAAATGATTGCATGAGCAAATAGATTATTGCGCACGCAAAAATCAGCGACAAATAATAAATAAGGAGAGAATATGAGACAGCTATTAAAATGGGTTTCCATTATAAATAGATATAATACAAATTATATTGACAGGAAATTGGCGGACATTGGAATCAATAATAGCCAATATTTTTATGTGTTACACATATGTAATAATCCAGGTATTACACAAGATACTATATTTGAAAAAATCCTTGTAAATCCTAGTAATATAACAAGAGCTTTGGCAAATTTAGAAAAAGAGGGATTTATCACTAGAAAACCAAGTGTAAAGGATAAAAGAACATGGCATTTATATCCTACAGAGAAATCTTTAGAATGTTATGATGAAATATTAAAAATAACAAATGGATATGTAGAAGAATTGTTGAGTTCATTTGAAAAAGAAGAGAAAGAGTTGTTTATATCAATGTTAGAAAAAGTTGCATTTTTAGCTATTGATATGAATGAAGAAGCAAAATTGGAGGCGAAGGAAATTGGAAGAAAACTATAAAGAACCATTGGAATATGATAAAGTTTCAAAATTATTAACTAAGTATGCAATTCCTAGTATTATAGCAATGTTAGTAAGTGCCTTATATAACATTGTTGACCAAATATTTATTGGGCAAGGTGTTGGGGTATTAGGTAACGCTGCTACAAATGTTACTTTCCCATTAACTACAATATGTACAGCAATTGCCTTATTATTAGGCATTGGAGGCGCATCTAAATGCTCATTAGAATTAGGAGCTAAAAACTCAGAAAAGGCTACAAAAGCAGCAGGAAATTCAATCTGTTTGATGGCTATTTTTGGAGTAAGTTTGTTTATAATAGTATCAATATTTTTGACACCATTATTAAAATTCTTTGGCTCTACACCAGAAATACTACCTTATGCACACACATACACAAAAATTACATCAATCGGATTACCATTTCTTATAATGTCCACTGGAATGAGTAAGTTGATACTTGCAGATGGAAGACCAAAAGCTTCTATGTTTTGTATGTTAGTAGGAGCAGTCATCAATACAATCTTAAATCCATTATTTATATTTGTTTTTAATATGGGTATTGCTGGGTCTGCTTTAGCAACTGTCATTGGGCAGTTTATATCTTTTGCAATAAGTATTTATTATATAAAGAACTTTCAACATATCAAATTACATAAGAAAAGTTTTAAATTAGAGAGTATAATTTATAAACATATATTTGCACTAGGTTCAAGTTCATGTTTTAATCAATTAGCAATGACTGTAACACAGATAGTTATGAACAATACATTGGCATACTATGGAGCTAGGTCAGTTTATGGAAGTGAGATTCCACTTGCTTGTGTTGGTATTATTATTAAAGTAAATATGATTTTTATATCTATAATTATAGGTATAGCACAAGGTATGCAACCTATTATAGGATATAATTATGGAGCTGAAAATTATAATCGTGTAAAAGAAGCATATAAGTTAGCAGTAGGAAGTGCAACTGTTATAGCTATTATTGCATTCTTATGCTTCCAACTATTCCCACGACAAATTACATCTATATTTGGTAATGGAAATGAGACTTATTTTATATTTGCAGAACATTATTTTAGGACTTTCTTGTTCTTAACATTTATAAATGGTGTTCAAATAATATCATCAACTTTCTTTACATCAATTGGGAAATCAGTACTGGGACTTTTTACTTCTTTGACTCGTCAGATTCTATTCTTAATTCCATTGATAGTAATCTTACCAATGTTTATGGGAATTGATGGAGTAATGTTTGCAGGTCCAATAGCAGATGCTGCAGCGGCAATTGTATGTATATACTTTGCACTTCATGAAATGAAGTCATTAACTATAAAGCAAAATAAGATGATTGGTAATCATAAGGAGATTGTGGAAGTATAAGAGAATCTCTAAGAAATGTAATAAATTAAATTTTATTGATTAATACTAAAATAATATTCATGTATAATTTTAGAGGTGCATTTTCAGGAGCTACAGTGAGATTGCAGAGTATAGATACTTTATCTTACTTGAAAAGATTGTTTAAAAAACACTCAAATCTGCATAATAGCTAATGAAAATGCACTATTTATAATGCTTGTTTTTTTAATAAAACTAAAAACCTATCTCCATTCAGTTACATTACTCAATGGTAATCTAGGTCTCATTGATGGTTCTTCATCAGGATAACCTAAAGATATTGCAGCTACCAATTGATTACCTGTATCTAGCCACTCACATAATTCACGATATGCAAAGTATACATCACAAATCCAAAGACTACCTAGACCTAATTCTACAGCCATAAGTGACATGTTTTGAATGGCAGCTCCAATTGATTGTATGTTTGCCATTTCATAGAAGCGTTCTTCAGCAGATAAGCTTTCTAAAGGTGATTTACCTAATTTGTTTAAAATAAAGATTGTTACTGGAGCTTGTTCCATAATTTCAACTGTGTAATTTGCACCAGCTATATGTTGACGACTCTCTGGAAGAAGTCCATTGTCATCAATTTCATTTTGAATACCCTTGCTCATGGCTTTAAGCATAGATTCTTTTTCATTTTCAGTGACAACAACAAAATGCCATGGTTGTCTGTTTTTAGATGAAGGTGCATTTATTCCAGCTTCAATTATTTTTTCTATGGTTTCATGTGAAATACTTTGATTTTTATATTTTCTAATACTGCGTCTTTTTGATATAGAATCACTTATCATCTTAAGTAACCTCCGTTTATTTTTTGGGAAAATACATTTGAGTTTTAGTTTCCATTTTTAATTATTTTAGCATTAATCAGGAAAAAAGTCATTAATCTTGGTATAGGGCTGTATTTGATATTATATTAAGGACTATATAGAAGAATAAACTATAAAAATTTAGTATTGTTTTGTGAATTATATAAAATTCTATAAAGCAGGAACTTTGTGGTTTTAGTCATGAGAGGTTCAGATGTGTAAAAGAGTAACATATATGTTTTCTATTAAAAGTTACATATGAAAGTATTGGATACTTATAAATATAAAATATTGTGAATAAAATATGATAAATATAATAATCTATATGTTTACATTAGAGAATTTATATACTATAATTATTTAAAACTAAATATGAACACTGAAGAGGTGATGTAGTGAAATTAGATATGGATAGTATGATATATATACTAATTTATATGACATTATTGGTATCTATTATTGGAAGTATAATTTATTTTTGTAAAGACCTCTTAAATCATAAAATTACATATGTTTTAATAAGAAACATATTTGTAAATAGAAATACATACTCTGAAGAAAGATTGCCTAAACAGTATATCGTTTTTCAAAAATATGATATTTGGAGGTATTGTAGTCTGTTTTAATTTGAAATGAATCTATTATAATTCTAAAGATTAAAAATAAAAGGAGATAATAAAATGGATTTCATTTCAAGTATATTACAAGGATTATTAAGTATATTATTTAACTTTACAGGAGATTTTGGGATTTCTATTGTACTTATAACTTTAATAGTGAAGTTAGTACTAATGCCACTGTCATTGAAACAAAGATTTTCTGTAAAAAAACAGCAAGAATTAGCAGAAAAAATGGAACATATAAAAGAAAAGTATAAGAATGATACTAAAGAATTGGAAAAGCAAATACAAGTAAATTCTGTAGAAAGTATGAAGAGTATGCTGGGATGCCTTATAATTTTAGTGCAAATGCCAGTAGTATATGCGTTATATCATGTATGTCTAGATATGACAAAGGAATTTACAACAATTATAATTCCATGGATTGCTAATTTAGGTACATTTGATAATTTATTTATACTGCCTTGTATATATACATTAATTATGTTAGCTTCAAATTTGGTGAATTATATACCGTATTTTAAGGTGAATTCTCAAGTAAAGTTTAACAAGCAAATGGCTTTAGTGACTACTATAACAAGTCTTATATTGACTGCTAGAACTCCAGTAGCGATAGGTCTGTACTTTATAACAAGTGCAATTTACTCATTAATTGAAGATATTTGTTTTAGAATATATTTTAATCGAAAAAATAGAATAGTAGCTAAGTAATATAATTATTATTCTAGACATATTTTAGCCTGCTAACTTGAGATATAGTTAGCAGGCTATTTTTATTAGTAATACTATAATAATACTATTAAAAATAGTTGCAAAATAAATAAATTAATATAGACTAAAATAAAGTCTACAAAAAAGAAGCTAGATTTACATAACTGCTGATGATGAAGTTGAATCACTTACAATATTAAAAATAGTTATATAGATTTAATGGAATTAGATATTATGATTCCATATTTAAAATGAATTCTCAGCATGTAGAGTTTCACGTGAAATAGCTAAGATGATTATTAAGACAAGTATATAATTTTAGTTGAGCATTATATAGTATTATTATTTTAGTATAGATTACTTGGATTCTTTTGACTTAAATATTCCTTGATTATAAAACTGTTTTGAGTAGGGAATAGACAAGGCGAAAAATAAGAGCATAATACCTGCTATTATGATTAAATTATTAATAGATAGTATATCTGCCATTGGTCCAAAAACCATCATACCAAGGGGAATAAAGCCTGTATATATGATGATAGGTAAACTAAGAACTCGACCTTGCATTTGCGGTTCTACATGTTCTTGCAACATAGTCATAGCTGATGCTTGAATAATTGGAATAGAAAAATTGGTAAAAAACATAAATATAAAAAATTGCCAAGCGTGCGTTACAAGACCTAAAATAATTGAAAAAATAGCATAGGATAATATTGCTAAGAAAAATGTCTTATTTCTGTTTTTAAAGCCACCAAAGATTCCTATAACCAATCCACCTAAAACCATACCTAAAAACCCAATCATTTCAATAATAGACAGATACATATAACCCTTGCCAAATGTACGTTCAATCAATAGCCCTATAAGAAAACCTGATGGAACACAAAGAAGCATGAATGCACTATAAGTAAAAAGTATCTTTCTAATGAATTTATTTGAAAAGCAGTACTTTATTCCTGATACCATATCTGTAAAAAATGATACTTTTTCAACTTGCTTTGGTATGTTATGTTTAGGAATCTTGATAAATATCAATAACACAATAGCTATAATTGCAGTAAATATATCGATTAAAAGAATTTGATTTATTTTATTCCCAAAACTAAGGATTGCTGCAGCTACAATAGGAACTATAAATTGTACTATAGATTGTAGACTACCATTTATGCCATTAAAACGCATTAAATGTTCTTCTGGTACAAGTTGAGGAATCATTGCGCTTACAGCAGGTGTCTGCACACCACTTCCCAATGAACGTATAACAGATGCTATTGCTATAGCTATCATTTCATTCTTTGTTCCAGTTGATGACATCATAAATAGTATTAGAACTACTGTAGAGATAGCAATTATTGAATCTGATACAATGATGAGTACTTTCCTATTGTAGTAGTCTGCCCATACACCAGCAAAAAAAGAAATTATCATTTGAGGAATAAAGGAACATACAGTTAAAATTGTTACCCATATTCCTGATGATGTTTGAAGTGTGACATACCATATAAGAGCCATCTGTACAAGCGATGAGCCAAATAGGGAAATATATTGACTTGCTAGAAAGGTAATTACTTTTTTCTTCCATGTAGAATTAGTATTTTTGTTTTCCATTCTATTCCTCCTTTGATTTGTGTGTTGAATTTTTCTCGCTCTTAAGGATAACACACAAATCAAAGTCTGGAGTTAGAGTGTAGGGTTAAGAAAATTGTTTTTTCATAATTTGAAGATGAGCTTTCATGGTTTTTGCATTATGTTCAGCTTCTTTCAATGAAGTTATCAACTTATCACATACTGATATAATTTCATCATCATCTTTTGGAGTATCGATGACAGTTTTAATATTAGTGTCTGGATTACAAGATAAAGCATTTAACATTCGTAAAATGGCTGAAAGAGAATAGTTCGCACAACGAAGAGAACTTATAATTTTAAGTCGTTTTATATCTTCATCAGTATATACACGATAACCATTTTGTTTTCTTTTTACTTTTAGTAAACCATTCATCTCCCAGTTTCTTAAAGTATCTATTGTAACTTTTAAGTGTTCTGCAGTTTCTTTTCTAGTTAGAAATAGTTTATCTGTTTCAGTAGTAGTTCCATTTAAAATTTGTGCAACTATGGTAAGAGCCTCCTCAGCATTGGATTTTTCTATTTCTAACTGTTTCAAGTATTGGTCTACAAGACAGATAGCCTTGTCAAAGTCTCTATTTGCTGATGTTTTGATAATCTCAAGGGCGTTTTTTCTCAACCCTCTTTGCATAACTTCAATTTTTAAGGCTGTGCGAGCAAATCTAAATTGTTCTATATGAAAATCATTAAAGATACGATATCCATTGGTATTACGTTTAGGTCTAGGTATTAAGTTGAGTTCTTCATATAAACGAACTGTATTAGGATGTACACCAATTAAATCTGCTATTTCTGATGTTGTGTAAGTGTTCATTAGTATTCAACTCCTTTATGTATGTAGTATCAATCATAATATCACTAAACCAAAGTCTGGTGTTATAGTGGAGGGTTTTGCTATCTGTAGTATAGTTAATCTATTATAGCAGTAAGTATATGGTTTTGAATAAGTTCCCATCTATCACGTGGTTTAAAAACTATCTTAGATGGTATGGCTATGACTAAGTCATATTGTGGAATACAACAGATAGCATTTCCCCAAGCCCCCAGTGCTGAATACCATAAAACTCCGTCTTTTTCACATAACCACCATAGATAACCATACTCATTAGTATTCATTTTGACTGATTCTTCAATCCATGATTTAGATATAATACTTTTATTATTCCAAATACCATTATTTAAATACAGAAAACCAAATCGTAACATATCTCTAGCACTCAATGTAAGCCCCCAGCCACCTGTAGAATTACCTTGCCTATCTTTTGACCAACCCTTAAGGTTTTTCCCAAATAAATCTTCAAAACCGAAATCATTCATATCATAATCTGGTATCACTTTCATACCAATAGGTTTAAATAAGTGTTCATTAGCAAATTCACGAGCAGATTTACCAGTAGTCTTCGTGATAATAGCTGAGAGTAGGTGAGTTCCAGCAGAAGAATATTTGAAAGTCCCAATGTCACCTTTTTGACCAAGTTGATTAAGGATATACTTTATCCAATCCTTCTGTTTACAAAGTCTCTCTAATGACTCAGTCATATTTTTAAAAGGGTATGGTGCAGTCATTGTAAGTAAATGGCGTATAGTTACTGCCTTTTTACATATTTCAGAAGGACTACAAATGTATTCAGGGAAAAAATCAACAACTTTTTGGTCAATATCTTTTATATAGCCTTTATCTATTGCAATACCAATTAAAGCAGATATAATACTTTTTGTAACTGAGGCAACATGAAAAGTATCATCAACATTATAACCATTGTAATATTTTTCAAATACTATATTTCCTTTCCTTGAAATAATTATCCCATTTATATTACTGTATTGCGAGATTATTAAAGGTTCAAGTTGTGAGAGTTTTTTTGAACTCATACCAACGATTGAAGGGTCTACATTTTCAAATGTTAAATCTAAGCAGTTGTTTTTATTCATTATAGATACCTTCCTGTTATAGATTTTGGATTTTCTTTTAGAGAGTTAGGAGAGCCTTCTGCAATTATATAGCCTCCCTTATCGCCACCTTCTGGACCAAGTTCAACAATCCAGTCACACACTTTTAAAACATCTATGTCATGTTCAACAACGATTACAGAGTTTCCATTTGCCACTAACTCGTCCAATAGTTTTATTAATTTAGCAGTATCATATAGACTTAGACCAGTAGTTGGTTCATCCAACACATAAAGGATATTACCAGTTCGTTTTTTACCAATTTCTTTTGCAAGCTTGATTCTTTGAGACTCACCTCCACTTAAAGTAGGAGTAGGTTGACCCAGTTTTATATATCCCATACCTATTTGTTCTAGTACATTTAAGTGTGAAACAATATTTGGAATATCTCCAAAGAAATTTACAGATTCAGATACACTCATATTTAAAATATCATGAATATTTTTATTTTTATATTTAATAGATAAAGATTCGTCATTAAATCTCTTTCCATGACATTCATTACATATATGGTCTATACTCAAGTTACTACCCAGCCAGACTTTTTCATTTCCACTGCCACTACATTTAGGACAAGCTCCTTTAGAATTAAATGAAAAATGGCCAGCTGTAAATCCTTGAGCTATTGATTCTGGCTGATTTGCAAATAATGTACGTATCTTATCCCATATACCAATATAAGATGCAGGGGTTGAATTCATATTCTTACCAATAGGGGACTGAGATATCTCTGAATATCCAGAAATATACTTAGTGCCTATCAATCTGTCTGCTATAGTTTCAACAAGTGTATAATCATCTTCATCGTTTATTTCACTATCTGTGCTACTTGTTTGACTATTGATATTGTGGTTATTAAAGTAACTTCTAAGAAGAGGAAGTAGGGTGTCTGACACAATAGAACTTTTTCCACTGCCTGATTTACCAGATATTCCAACCATAGCACCCAAAGGTAATGATACTGTTACATTTTTAAGGTTATTTGTATTTGCATTTTGGATAGTTATACAAGGTATTTTATCAATATTCGTAATATTTTTAGAGGTCAATCTATTAGGCATTGAGTATTTTCCTGATAAATATTGTCCAGTGAGAGATTTATCTGATTGAAGTAGACCTTCTAAATCTCCTTGATACACAAGTTGCCCACCTTCAATACCAGCCTTTGGTCCAATATCAATAATATGCTCTGCCATTTCAATTGTATTTTTGTCATGTTCAACTACTATGACTGTATTACCTAAGTCTTTAAGTTTTTTGATGGATTTCAAGATGTCTATTTTTTCTGATTCATGTAATCCAGCAGTTGGTTCATCAAGCACATAAATTAATGAATCCATCTCTGAGTCAAGATGTGAATTTAAAAATAGTCTTTGTATCTCTCCACCACTCAAAGTTGACATTTCTCTGTATAAGGATAAATGGCCTAATCGTGATTCTATTAGGTGGCTAGTTTTAGTCAAAATATCATTTATAAGGTTTGTACCAAATGTATTTAAATTCTCTTGATTCAATAAAGTTTTAAGAAACTCATCAATTTCCAAAATAGTCATTTTTCCAAGCTCACCGATATGTTTTCCATTTAAGAGTACTCCACGTGCTTCTTCACCAATCTTAAAACCATGACAATCCGAACAAGTAGTCATAGTATAAATTCCATTTAAATCTTCACCTCTTTTGTAACGGTTGTGAAATAATTTGGATAAAGAGGAACTTTTTTTACCATTTTCATAATGACCATAGAGTACTTCATTTTTTACTTCCTCAGGTAATTGTAAGAATTGTATTTCTAAGTAATCTTTGAATTTTTTAGATAATACTCTCAAATATCCTGGTGTAATTTTTGCTCTATTCAAGACTTGTTTTAGGGTATCATGTTTATCTAAGACTAGCTTTTCAATATTAATCTCAAAATATGCTCCATGTCCAGAACATTTCATACACATTCCGTCTGAAGAATTGTACGAAAAATAACTTGGTCTCAATCGTTCCTCTTTATGACCACAATCATTACAAACTAGATTAGTGCCTACAGGAGTATTACACATCGTACACATTATCTGTCCTTCTGTTGAGTACAATAGCGTAAGCATATTAAGGATATTGGTTCTTGTGCCTACTGTTGAACGAGGATTACTTTGACGAATAATATTTTGTTGGACGGCTATTGTAGGAGCTAAACCTTGAATATTATCAAATTTATCTTCCTTATCAATACCTGAAAGTATGCCTAAAGATTGCAGATATTGTTTACGCCCCTCTTCAAATACAATGTCAAACATAAGGCTGGATTTACCTGAGCCACTGACACCTGTTGCAACAACAAGTTTGTCTTTTGGGATAGAAACATCTATATTTTTAAGATTGTGTATCTTAGCTCCATTAATTTTTATTTCTTTCATTGGTTCACCTCATTTTATCAATCTTATCAAAACATAATATAGGAATGTTTGAATCCTTAGTACAAGAATAATTTAGAGTAGGTTATTAAAAAGGTTCTATAGGTAAATATATATCAACTAAGTGCCTATTTTGAGGGTGATTGTTTGGGTTATTAAGATATACTTCAAAAGGAAATGATGAACGTAACTTGTAATTGCCATTTGATAGCCATTCATTATACATAAAATCCCAAGCATCACTGTATTCATGTTTTGAAATATCGAAATGTCCCACAAGATACTTTCCAGAAGGTATTATCATATTACCAATATTATCATTTTCTTTGACAATCTTGTTGTCTGGAATTGTCATACAAATACTAGTTCTTAATTGATGTTCCTGTGTAAATTGTGGATTATCATGATATATAGCTAATATTTTTGTATTATCAAGTTCAATTAGATTCTGCTCACTTACATATGTAAAGAGCTTTTCTAAGAGTTTTGGGAAAGTATTGGTTAGATTACCATATGAACCAGTATATCTAGTATAAACAGTATTCATATCATTAAGTTCTAGAATTTCAATTTCACCCTTAACCTCTCTAGTATTCTTGCATTTAGGTTTTGATATGCTTCTATTGTACTGAGAAATTTTATATGGTTCTTTGCAATTCTTGCTATAATTATTTCTATATTTTATAGGGCTTATTTTATAATAATTTTTAAATGCTCTAGAAAAAATTGCAGAATCAGTAAAACCAAAGTAGTGTGCAATATCAGTAATTGTCATATCAGTACGATGAATAAGAAAAGCTGTTGCGTTTTCTAGTTTTAGTCTATTTACATACTGAGATAAAGTTTCTTTTTCTATAGCTTTGAAAATTCTATGAAAATGAAACTTTGAAAAACCTGCTATATTGGAAAGTTCATCGAGAGAAAGTGGTTCATGTAGATGTTCTTCTATATAGTCTTGTACTTTGCAAATACGATTTAGATATTCTGTTTTACTTTTTGAGCTTGTCATAAATATCCCTCCTCATTGTGTAAACTGTATATATTAACTAAGTGATAGTAATAATATTTTATATATTTGTAATTTATGGAAAATAAGGTGGTATCCAATTTTTTATAATTAATAAAAAGTATAAGATGTCTTATATTTGTCTTTGTAGATATCAGTATGATATTCGTAATAATTAGTATACCATAGTGATTTATTTTTGATTGTGTATTTATATAAATACATAACTTATTATATGGGATAGTTATCAGGTTAATAAGAATTGAAGGTAGTTAAGGTAGAGTAGTTTAATATATAGTACAAAAGCATAGAGGATATAAAATAATATTAAAAAATTACATACTAAATTTAATAAAATTTTTATATTAAAAATAATATTAAATTTATTGTTTAAATAAAAAAGTTAAATCTACACCATTAACTTATTATACTTAAAACTTTAAAATAAAAATAATCATCTAATAGGTTATTTACAAATCTAAATACTTTTATAAATGATTATTTATTTAAAATGGAGGAGTGAGAATATGAGTAACAGTTTTTATCAATTAAATTCAGCAGTATTATATTTTAATGAACGAAGTGATGTAAATAGAATAAGATTTAATCATTATGTAATGAGAAAGGAAAATATACAAAGATTAAAAAAGACTTTGCCAAGAGGACAATTTATGATGACAGTAAGAAAAGCTGCATCAGACCTTGATGTATCCATATCTACAATAAGTAGACTTGTAAATGAGTTTATAGATTTAGGTATATTGAGACTAATAAGTAGAGGAGTAAAGGGAAATTGTTGTTCTGTATATAGTTATGTTTGTTCTGAAGATAGTAATACAGAGGTTGTAACGAAAAATAGTGATATTTTCACAAATATAGAGAAATATATTAATGGAACTATTAACAATAATCAAAAATCAATGAAATATAAGCATAGAGATGGGTTGTTCAAGCACAATAATACCAACACATATGGCTGTATAGATGAAGAGAGTATAGATGAAGATTATGAGTGGGTAATTGATACAGGATGTGAAACAGAAAATGAGACAAAGAAAAAAGAGTTATTAAAAAACAATTTAAATAAAAAGAATTTAAATAAAAATGCACCTGAAGAATCAACTTACCAAGCTTTAGAAAGTATTCATGAAGTTATTATAAGAAAACTAAATAATGAATCAGGAAAAAATTTTAAAGTTGATTTAGGTATAACCAAGGAGATTATAGATGAAAGATTAAAAGAAGGGCATTGTTTAGAAGATTTTTATAAGGTTATAGAGTCAAAAGTAAAAAGATGGAGATATACATCTATGGAGATGTATATAGAGCCAGCAATTTTGTTTGGATGTGACTTTGAGTCGTATTTAAGTGAAGGAAGTTCTTTAAGACCTTGTAATTATGGAGATAGATGTGAGGATATGTATGAGTAACTGTAGAGAGATATTTATTAAGAGGTTAGTTTGTTTTTAGTTGATTAAAATATGAGTATATGTAAGGATAAACAGTATATTAAAAAATAGTGTGCATTTTTTTAGTGAGAAGTGCACACTATTTTTTTAATATATTGGAGAAATATAACCCATTTGAATTGCTTTTGTGATAGCTTCAACTGATGAAGAAACATCTAGTTTGTCATATATATGTTGTAGATGATTTGATAATGTTCTTTCACTTATGTACAACTCGTCAGCAATCACTTTTCTTTTTTTACCACTACAGATAAGCTGTAATATTTTTTTCTCCATACTTGTCAAATCTTCAATAATTATTTCATCGTTTTCAGATGTAAAACAAGTTTTACCTTGATATACTTTTAATAGAGAATCAATTAAACTATCAGGACTAATATTTTTATTAAGGAATCCGCAGATACCTATTTTTTTAGCTTCATATTTATAAACAGGCAGGTCATATCCTGTTAACATTATTATTTTAATGGTAGGGTTAATCTTTAATAAATTATAAGCTACTTTTAATCCATCATATTCGCTTAAGTCTTTAAGATTTATATCCATTAAGACAATGTCTATTCTTTTACCTACAATCACTTCTGATAAATTATGAACATCTTGTGTAGAATAAAATTGTTCAATTTCATCATATTCTTCTAATGCAATGGACAAGCTCTTAGCAAAAAGTGTATGGTCATCAACTAACAAAATATTTATAAGAACCATCTCCTTTCATAGGAATTGTAATTTGTACACAAGCACCATGGGGTATGTTATCAGATATGTTTATTGTTCCTCCTAGATTTTCTACTTGTTCTTTAATTGATACAATTCCTTTATGCTTTGTTGTATCTAAAGAGATTTTAGATATACCTAGATGAGTTTTGAGGGATGTATTTGCAACACCATTATCACTAATATCCAATTTTATTATATCTTTTTCAAATGATAAAGTTATCCATGCATGGCTACCATTTGAATGCTTATATACATTTGTTAGCAATTCTTTAATTAAACGGTATATCAATATATCATATGGCTCAACCAAAAATAAAGTATCAGAACATATAAATGAAACGGAAATATCTCTTTGTGAAAAAGTTAAGGAAACACTTTCAATCAAATTCTGATAATTTTCTTTTACTGTTAGATTTTTTAATATTACAGGATGATAGTCTTGCATTTGCTTTCTTATACGTGTATTTAAATCATTAAGTGTATCACATATAATATCCTGTATTTCTGGGCGATGTGACTTGTTAGTCATATTTTTTATTGAAAGTAAGTCTTGCAATATATCATCATGTAAAAAATTAGAGAACTCTATCTTTAGCCGTTCCTCTTGTTGTAATCTATCTAATGCTAGAGTATACTTACTATCTTTAGTTATTTGTTTTTTTTCATATTTTAGATTAAATTCCAAAATAATATTACAAATAAAAATTAACATAAACAAGGTGTTTATAGCTATCAATATTATAGATAAATTGCCACCACTAAATATTACTATCATACTAATTAATGTGATACTTATAAAAAGAAGAATAATCCTTTGTTTTAGGCTAAAGATTGTTGAAAGAGGAAAACTATCATTTTCTCTAAGTACAATCCCATGAATACTCATAGAAAATATCAATACAGTTAGATAGATTCCAAAATTACTAATATGATTTGAAATTTTTATTGTGAAAAAGTAATAAATAATAAATCCTATTAGTGTTATAAATATAGAAATAAATATAGGCTTTTTTTCACTTCTTATGACAAAATCAACCCTTTTCCAATGGTAAAAAACAATATATAAAAAGCATGCTATACTTACTACAAACTGTAGTCCATACATACCAGCATATATTCTTTTAGAAATAAATGTTCCTATAACTGTACCAAAGCAAGTGATAAATAATAAAATATCTGTTATCTTGCGAAACTTATATCCGCTACCTTGAAACAAGAATAAAAGTATAAATTTGATGGAGATATACAATATAATTGGGCTTAATATTTCAAAAATAATAGTACTTACAGGTGTTACTATAGAGGATAAGAGTAAATACCAACTATCAAGCATTAACAATCCACAAAACAATGAGATAGTATTATTTTCTCTGACATTACAAGATGTTATATATGTAATATCTATAAGTAATAATGTTGAGATTATCAAGGGAATGATGCTTTGTATATTCAGATAAGTTTCAACATTTGTAGACAATACCATAAAGAGGAGTGATAAGATATAGTTTCCTAAAAATAGTATTTTTAAATTAAAGTTTGTCAATTTTATACACCTCCTTATAGATTTATAGTGTGTATTATATTAGGCTCATGACTATATCAAATTTATGAGTTTATAATTTTTATTATATAAAATATTTATAAATAAATAAAGTGGACTAAATCGTCACACATTTAAGTATGACGATTTAGGTAAATATCATTTTTTTAATACGATTTTACAACAGGTTTTAGTAGTGAGTATGTAGTATATTAAATATACTATGGCAGTTAAGAAAATAGCAATAATTACAGGTATGTATTGTGAAAACGAGCTTCCAAGTAAATCTTGCATCAAAGCAGTTTTATAGACCAAAGTAGCAAATACACAATCCAATATCCCAAGTAAAAATGGAATATTAAAAAATGGCAACACCTGCTTCTTGATAATTTTTTTTATTTGAACATTAGTGTAGCCCATGTTTTGTAAAATATCATAGTCAGACTTTGAATCTGAAACTGCTGATATATTGTTAAAGTATAAAATACTTCCAACAGCAATAAAAAATAAAACAACAAGAAATCCTATTAGCAGGAATGTAGAGCTATTAATTGATAATAAGTCATTAATCCTGTGGGAATGACATTGTAAATAAGGACTTTTATTTAAATAATCTGAGATGTCACTATATAAATTTTCGTTATTTTTAATTGATTTACCATTGATACTTACAATACTTGTTACTGGTAATTTATTTTGAGCTATTTTCTTATATATACTATCACTAACAACGAGAGTTCCAACACTATTACCAAAAGAGATGGCATTATTTAGAGATGTCTCTTTTACTATTATAGGTGTTTTTGTATCATTGATGAGTAGTGGATAAATCATTCCATTTTCACTACTTCCATCATTATTCGGTTGATACTTTACCAAAATACATTCATTATCTCTTAAAGGAGTAAGTTGTTTTAGTAGTTTTGTTCGATTTTGTCCCTTTAATAAAGTGTAGTAATCAGAAAAAGATATACATTCAAACCCTGCCTCTCTAGGAATAAATTTTTTTAATGAACTATTATTAGATAAATCATTCCTAGATGTACCAATTGTATATTCAATTGGAAGGTCTTTTGTTGAAGATTTTACTTTATAAATATCTGTCTGTGTAAAAGTAACATCGTCTGTATTCGATGTATATTGACTTATAATTTGTTTTACATCTTCAATTTGCTTATTTCTTTCTACTCTAAATTCTATCTCTGAAGGTGCAATACGTGAAATTGATGCAATAGGATAATATAAAGAGAGTGCCATGACACTTGAAACTGTTAAAGTAGCAGCACAGAGCAGTGTAAGCATAATCAGAGTCTTAGAATTTGAGCGAATACGATAGATAAAGTTTGGAGTAGTTATTATCTTTATATCTGTATAGAAAGCTTTTTTATTTTTTTTGCTATGTTGCATAATGTATGGAAGAAAGGAACTGATAAAGAGAATTGTACCAACTACAATAAGAATCATAGTTATCAAACCTATTTGATAAAATCCTATACGTATCCATACTGACTTAGTTCCACGAAGAATATCTAATGCTAGACAATAGCCACTTAAAATCAGAATAAAGCCTATAAAAGCTGGAATTTTTCGGAACTTCAACTTTTTTTCTGCACTTTTTTCATATCTTACTAATTTTATAAGTGAAGTCTTAAAAATAAATTTAGCGTTTGATATAGCTATTACTAAAACAACTAAGACTATAAAGAGTGTTGTTTTAGATATTGCACTCATATTAAAAAATGGGATTTGTGAATTGTCAATTGACAAATTGAGAAGTGCATTAATTCCAAAGACAATACCTTTATGAACCAATGCCCCCAATATCAATCCAACAATAAGAGCTCCAATACAAGTTAATATATTCTCAAAAGTAAGTAGTGATAGGACTGTAAACTTACGGTAGCCAAGTAAAGTATATATGCCAAGTTCTTTTGTACGACGTCTCAAGAAGAAGCGATTTGAATATGTCATATAGAAGATAACAAATACCATTAAAAATATTGAGATAACATTACACATAGACTCGACTCTGCCGTCAGTTGAAATCTTTTCTAACATTACTTTATTAACAGAAAATGAAGTAAATGCAAAAAATACAGTGATAACAAAAGAGACTGAAAGCATATATAGAGAATAGAATGAAAGGTTCTTTTTAAGGTTTTTTATTGCCATGTAAAAAATGTTCATTAAATTATCCTCCTATCTTTTAGTATCCAATTTTGTAATTTCTTTAATAATCAATTCATAAAATGTACCCCTGTTGTTTTGTTGCTTGCCTAGTTCTTTAATGATACAACCATCTTTAAAAATCAAAATTCGATTTGCAAAACTAGCTGCATAGGCATCGTGTGTTACCATTAAAATTGTTGTTTTCAATTCCTCATTTGCTTCTTGTAGTGAGTAGAGTAGCTCAGTGGCTGAGTTGGAATCTAAAGCACCTGTTGGTTCGTCTGCAAATAGAATGCTAGGTTGTTTAACTATTGCTCTAACTGCTGAAGCTCTCTGCCTTTGACCTCCAGATAATTCATTTGGATATTTGTTTAATTGAGTAGTTATACCAAAGCGTTCGGCTAGACTTCTTACCATGTTTTCTATTTTATCTGGATGTAGTTTTTGAAGTGTAAGGGGCACCGAAATATTCTCGAAAATTGTAAGGCTATCTAGTAAAAAATATTCTTGAAAGATAAAACCTAAATTATCCCTACGAAAATCAGCAGAACTGGTATCATTAAGTGATTTCAAGCTTACATTGTTTATGAAAATATCTCCACTTGTTGGTTTATCAATTGTAGATAATACGTTAAGAAGAGTTGTTTTTCCAGAACCAGAAGCCCCCATTATCCCTATAAATTCTCCTTCTGATACATTGAAAGATACCTTATCTAAACTTGGTTTTTGACCCTTAGTATAAATTTTAGTTATGTTATTTACTTTTAATATGGTATTCATTGTATATATCTCCTTTCATCTTTATACAGTCAAATTATATATTAACTTTATTGTTAATTCATGAGTAAATCACGCAACAATTTTTTGTAAAGAAATAAGGGAATTATTATTAAAGTATTGAAAGGGTAGATTATTATCAAGATATATAATATTGAGTACATTTTTACTAGCTTTGAGTTAAAGTGTATGTGATAGAGATACAATATTGAAAAAACAAAAAATAAAATAAAAGCCATAAATACAGGAAAATCCAGTACCTATGGCTTTATAATAACTAATAAAAGTGTGTACTTTATTAATTATCTATTTCAAACTCTAATATCTTACCAGTAATTGCATTGATTGTTATCTCGTATTCAGTATTTCCTTTTCTTATTTCACCTTCATATTCTTTATCATCTTCATCATATTCAAATTTTACTATTTTCCCACCAGGTACCTTATCTAGCATTATTGATTTAGCTTTTTCAGCACCAATAATAGAACTATTGTCATTAGTATTAGAGTTATTGTTGTCATCAAAGTCATCATCATCAGAATCCTTGTCCATATCAATATCTACAATTCTTCCATCAAATGCATTTATCTCTAATTCATATGTTTTTTTATTCTTTACTATTTTAGCTTCATATTCATTATCTTCAGCATCGTATTTGCAATAGATTAAATTACCATTAGGAATAGCATCTAGTGCTATAGATTTAGCTTTATCCAATGATATATTTTTTGTACCTAAATTGTTATCATTTAAGTCATCGTCTTTTTCAATTTCTATTATTTTGCCAGAGTATGCATCAATTTCTATTTCATATACAACATTATCTTTTAGAACTTTGCAGTCATATTTATTATCATCTTCGTCATAATAACAAACTAAAATATTGTTTCCTGGAAGAGCTTGTTTTAATATATTTTTAGCCTGTATTAAAGATATTTTCTTAGTTTTATTTCTTATATCAACATTTTTTAGTTTTAAAATATCTTCAAATGCTTTTTGGTTATATCCTCCTCCTACTTGTGTTATTTTATCTATGTCTTTATTTTTAATAAATTCTTTTTGACTATTTACAAGGCTACCATTAGATATCATTATAGGTGAATTTTCTTTAGCAGCTAGTACTCCTATTGATAATGAATCTACTAGTGCATTTTCTTGATTAATACCATCTTTGGCTACAAATATATTATTTATTTTCTTGTCCTTATAAAATTGTTCGATAATTTTTGCGTTAGTATTGTTTCTATCTGAGCCACTAATTCTTTCTTTGTTTGGATATTTTTTTACTATGTTGTCTGATAAGACCTTATTTCCTCCAACTATATAGGATTTCTTTATAGATTTATTATTTAAGAAATTTATACTGTTGTTATTACTATTTTCATCTGATACTAGTATTATAGGCATATTGTGTACTGCTGCGGGAGAAGCTATACTAACTGCATCAGATAACCCCTTTAATCCATTTACAACAGCAATATTTTCTACCTTTTTTATCTTATCTATTTCTTTAAGTACATTTGTAGACATTTCATATATATTATTTCCTGCTATTTTATTTATTTTTATGTTAAGTGATTTTATTTCATTTTCTACTTTATCAGAAATACTATTTCCACTATCTACTATGTACACGTTGTCTACACCAAGTCTCTTAAGTTCAGCTTTAGTCGAATTTTCTATACTATTACTGTTTACTAAAAGAATAGGTGCATTTTTTAGTATGGCAAATGGATTTGCACAAAGAGCACTTTGAATAGAGTCACCATTAACTAGAATAGCTGTTTTTGATTGAACCCATCCCAATTTACTTACCTCTACAGCTGTTTCAAATCTTGTTTTACCTATTAGTCGTTCTTGTTTTGTAGCGTTATTTGCAAAAATTATTGAAGAACTAGAAAAAAACATAACACCCGATACTAATATAGCTAAACTTTTCTTATTCATATTTTTACCTCACAATCTTTAAAATTTTATTATTTAGCATTACTTAGTAAAATATAATCTTAAAATCAAGTTGATACTGAATCTAATATTATAAAATCAACAGATAAGATTATTTAAACATAAAATTTTCCTATTTATATTTAATATTGTATCATAAATATAAATAGGAAAATGTTTTTTAAAAGGGGTATACATTATTCATTTTTATCATTTGACAAATAAGTTTTTCCCCATTGCTTCATATTTTCTAAAACAGGAACAAAACTTATTCCTAAATCTGTTAGAGAATATTCTATTTTATCTATGCTTATTTTTCGTATTGGTTGTAGCTATCTATTAGCCTATATTGCGGGAATTGGTGTTTTGAGTATATTTATAGCAATGCTTATGGACTGGGGTTTCCGAAGTATCTGTTTCTTGTGGCGTTGGAGAAGTGGGAAGTGGAAAGAACATTCAGTAGATTAATGTCAAAAACTATATTTCTATAATATTTCTATCAAAAATAAAAAAATCTATTGACTTGAAGTTAACTCCAAGTAGTAAAGTATAATTATGCAAGAATTATATATATTCAAAAGAGAAGTTAAGAGAGAAATAAAACAAATAAGTTTTAAAGGGGGAAGTAAAGCAATGGAGGCAAAAAAATTAGGTTTTGGATTAATGCGTTTACCAATAAAAGATGAAAATGATGTTACAACTATTGATATGGAATATTTAAATAAAATGGTTGATACTTTCTTGGAGAGAGGATTTACATATTTTGATACAGCCTATGTATATCACATGGGAAAAAGTGAGATAGCACTTAGAGAATCTTTAGTAAAGAGACATAAAAGAGATAGCTTTACTGTAGCTACAAAACTACCATTAATGGTTTTAAAGGAAAAAGAAGAACAAGAGACTATTTTTAATGAGCAGTTAGAAAAGTGTGGTGTAGATTATTTTGATTATTATCTTCTACATAATATAGGTGTGTCACATTATGAAATAGCTAAAAAATTTGATAGTTTTAAGTTTATTGAAGAAAAGAAAAAGGAAGGGAAAATAAAGAATATTGGTTTTTCTTTTCATGATAGTGCAGAATTATTAGATGAAGTCTTGACTGAGCATCCAGAAGTAGATTTTGTGCAATTACAGATTAACTATATAGACTGGGACAATGAAAGCATACAGTCTAGAAAATGCTATGAGATAGCAGAGAAACACAATAAACCTGTGATTGTTATGGAACCAGTAAAAGGTGGTACACTTGCCAAAATACCAGAAAAAGCAGAGAAATTATTCCATGACTATAATTCAGATATGTCAATACCATCTTGGGCAATCCGTTTTGCAGCAAGTAAAGACAATGTAATGATGGTCTTAAGTGGAATGTCAAATATGGAACAATTATTAGACAATACAGGGTATATGCAAGACTTCAAACCATTCACAAAAGATGAATACGATGTTATAGATGAAGCTGTAGAAATTATTAATGAATCAATTGCAGTTCCATGTACTGCATGTCAATACTGTGTAGAGGGATGTCCAAAGAATATTGCTATTCCAAACTACTTTGCATTGTACAATTCAGAAAAACAAGCTCTTAATACTGGATTTTCGACACAGATGGTTTACTATAATAACTATACTAAGACTTATGGTAAAGCATCAGATTGTATTGGATGTAAACAATGTGAGGAAAGTTGCCCACAACATATTAAAATTATAGATGCCTTAAAGAATGTGGCAGAAATCTTTGAAAAATAATTAATAGATATAAATAAACAGGATAAATAATTTTAAAAAATAATTATATGTAGATAAATAGGGCAAATAGTTTTGATAATTTACCAAATATAGATAAACAGAATAAGCAATTTCGATAGAATATTATTTAAGTTATTTAATGATATTTTAATCTATACAATATCAAGAGAGAGGTATATATGTATGACGATTTCAGAAGTTAGCAAAAAATACGAGCTTTCAGCAGATACTTTACGATACTATGAACGCATTGGTCTGATACCACCTGTAGGTAGAAATAAAAGTGGGATTAGGTCTTTTACAGAAAAAGATTGCGAGTGGGTTAATTTTATAAAATGTATGAGAAGTGCAGGCCTTTCTATTGAGACACTGATTGAATATGTGGCTATGTTTCAACAGGGAAATAGTACTATTCAAGCGAGAAAAGAACTTTTGATAGAACAGAGAAATCAATTAGCTAAAAGAATGGAAGAAATGCAAAAAACTTTGGAACGATTAAATTTTAAGATTGATAGATATGAAGAAGGTCTTGTTGAAAAAGAAAAGACATTAGAAAACAGTATGAATAAATAAGTGGAGGAAGTATATTATGAGTAAAAATGTATTAATAGTGTCTGCAAGCCCTAGAAAAGGTGGAAATTCTGATTTATTGTGTGACCAATTTATGCAAGGGGCATTAGAATCAAAAAATAAAGTAGAGAAGATATTTCTAAAAGATAAAGATGTTAACTATTGTACTGGATGTGGTGCATGTTATGAAAAAGGAGCAAGTTGTCCACAGAAGGATGATATGGGAGAAATTCTTGAAAAAATGATTAAAGCAGATGTGATTGTTTTGGCAACTCCAGTTTATTTTTATACTATGAATGGACAAATGAAAACTATGATTGATAGAACTTGTTCTGGATATACTGAAATTTGTGATAAAGATTTCTATTTTATTGTTGCAGCAGCAGATAAAAATGTGGATGATATGGAAAGAACAATAGAAGGATTTAGAGGGTTTACATCATGTTTAAATGGGTCTAAGGAAAAAGGTATAGTATATGGTGTAGGAGTTTGGCATGTAGGAGAGATTAAGGGAAGCGAGTCAATGAAAGAGGCATATGAAATGGGCAAGTTGGTATAGTACGTTTGTATATAATAAAGGACAGATTAATTTTAATCTGTCCTTTATTTACAATATTTATTTAAATACCTAGTGCCACTCGTATATTTTAATAATCACTATAAAAAATTATACAGATTCTTGCATGATGTTATTTTCTTTAGTAATTAATTCTTCTAGACTTTTCCAATCAGTATCTTCCATATTTGCAAAATAATGACCACTTCCTATACAAGTTAAGTAAGACTTTCCATCTAATTCAAATGAAGAACCACCAATACACTTTGAATTACATTTTTTACAAGTTCGAGTTTTAGTGATACTATCCTTAATAGTTTTAGAGCATTCCTCTACAGAATTTTTATATGAATTTAGATGAAAAAGATTTGCTTTAACTCTCCATTTTTTTTCGTTACATTCAATAGTAAATAAGCTACGTTTTGGTTTTTTAGTTGAATATACTATTTTGTAAGAACGAGCCCCTGTCTTTGGCTCAATTTTGCAATCTAATGATTTGCCAAGTTCATGTAAATCACAAGCAATATTATAATCTTTACCACTTAATACTTTTAACATTTCCTCTGTTGTTTCTGCTGTTAATTCACTTTTACCCATATTAAAAAATCCCCCTAATAAATAATAATTTCATATAAGAATAATTAATATCAGTATATTAAATAAATTTATTGAAATCAATAAAATAACTACAATCTTACATTATTGGGCATAGAATGAGAGCTAATGCTTTATTAGAAAAAAGACTTAATAGTATGAAAATTCACTTAGACATGATACAATTCTATAAAAGATTTAAAAAATAGGAAAGGAGAAAGTTGCTGGGAGATAATCAACATAATAATTTAATCATAGATTATGAACTTATTATGAGAGGGGTAATGTTGTGAAGTAAGATTATTAAAAGGGAAACCTGTAAGTTCTCAGCAATGGTGATGGGTATTGATAATTTTTTGGTTACTATTATATTTGGCTATTATATTTTCAATAGGCTCTATGATAACTAGAGTAAATAAGGTTTGGGTAAAGGTTTTATTATTTATAGTAGTTGGATTGTCAACTATAGTCCTTTCATACATAATAACTTGATGATTTGAGATTAAGAAGCCAGTTTTAATCTATAAATTCTCAAAACAAGAATTCTCAAGTTGGTAAAATTCTAGATATGAGAAAAAAATTGACATTAGGAAAAAGTAATTTTGAAGCATTTTCTTACAAAAATATTTAGATGTTACTAGTTTGAATGACTTCACAAAATTTTATAGATAGGTAAAGTTTGGCATGTTAATTGCTTTAATAAAAGTTAACATGAACACAAATAAATATAATCATCTGAGTATTGATTATTTGAAGTTTTAGATTTGAAATTTAATCTAAAGGTTCATATTGATATTGGTGTTTAGGAAATTTTATTTTCCTGTAAATATAACCTAATAATAGGAGGTGAAGTTATGTCAAAAGTAGTAATAGCTACAGAGAAAGCTCCAGGAGCAATTGGACCATATTCTCAAGCAATACAAGTTGGAAATATAGTTTCTACATCAGGTCAACTTCCAATAGATATGAAAACTGGTGAGTTAGTATCTGACCCAAAAGAAGCAACAAAAGCTTCTTTAGATAATGTAAAAGCAATATTAGAGCAAGCTGGTACAAGTATGGATAAAATATTTAAGACTACAGTATTCGTAAAAGATTTAAAAGATTTTAATGATATTAATGAAGTGTATGCTACATATTTTAAAGAAAATCCACCAGCAAGATCATGTGTACAAGTTGCTCAATTACCAAAAGATGCAGTTTTAGAAATTGAAGCAATGGCAGTATTATAACAATAACAATGATAACAAAACTAATGAAAATTAAAAACTAATAAAAAAGTCTACAATTAAAATAAAAAAGTTTATATTAAAAAGTCTATATAAAAATCTATCTAAATATTTAACTATTGAGCTTTTCTCATGTAATGTATATTTTGTGCCAAAAATATATCTGTTACAAGAGGAAGGCTTTTTTGTGTTTTATATATATTTTAAAAATTGACTATATGTTAAAATATAGCTAAACTGATAATTTGGTAAATTAAATTATAATGGGGGAGACTATGTTAAGTAAATTAAAAGAATTTCAACAAGAAATGATAAAATACACTGAAACAGTAGCTAGTGTATTAGATGTAGATATTGAAATAGTTGATGATAGATTAATAAGGATTAGTGGCACAGGTCTATATAAATCAAAGATAAATGAAAGCGTTGTTACTGAGGGTTTTATTTATGATAAAGTTATACAGACAGGTCAGGAATTAGTCGTATTGGATATATGTGATAATCAGCTTTGTATAGAATGTTCCCATTACATGAAATGCCTAAATAAAGTAATAATAGCAGTTCCAATAAAATATAATAATCGTACTATAGGGGTAATTGGTGCTATTAGTACAGATAAAACTAAAAAAGTAGAAATAAGTGCAAAAATAGATAATTATTTAAAATTTATCAATCATATATGCGATTTAATTTCCATGAAGATAGAAGAACATGAAGCGTCAAAAAATAGTAGCAGAAAAATGAATATGATGATAGAAATAATTGAAAATGTTGAAAAAGGCGTTATAATACTGGATATAAATAGCAAAATATCCTATATAAACAACATAGCTCTAAAAAAATTAGATATTGAGAAAAATATAATCGAAAATATAGTGAATATAGTATCAGTTGAATCATCCTCAAATGGACATGAATTGCTAGAAATTGATATTGATAACAAAATTTATAATATAAATGCCAAAATAATTCCTGTATATCCATATATAAATCAATATGACAAAATAATAATATTTGACAAGACATATATCAACCATAAAGGACATGGAAAGGTAAATAGTGGATGGGGAAATAGTGATATAGAGTCTATAATTGGAAATTCAGAAGCTATGGTGAAAGTTAAAGAGAGAACTAAGAAATTAGCAAAATCAAATTCGACTGTCCTTATAACTGGTGAAAGTGGTACAGGTAAAGAGCTAATTGCTAGAGCTATACATGCAGAAGGTAGTAGATGGAATAAGCCATTTATTGCTATAAACTGTGCTGCTATTCCAGAAAACCTTCTTGAAAGTGAATTGTTTGGATATATAAAGGGAGCATTTAGTGGAGCTAGTAGTGGTGGTAAGGTAGGTAAATTTGAACTTGCAAATGAAGGTGTTATATTTCTTGATGAAATGGGCGATTTGTCCATGCCTTTGCAAGCAAAGCTACTTAGAGTCTTACAAGAAAGAAAATTTGCGAGAATTGGGTCAAATAAACTTATTGATTTAGATATAAGAGTAATTGCAGCTACAAATAAAAATTTACTGAAACTAGTAAATGAAGGTAAATTTAGGGATGATTTATACTATAGACTAAATGTAATTCCTATAAATTTGCCACCCCTTAGGGAAAGAAAAGATGATATTGAAGCAATAATGATGAAATTTGCTTCTAAATATTCTTTAGAATTAGGTATTCAATTGAATAAAATAGAAGAAAATGTTATGAATATGTTGATTAACTATAATTGGCCGGGAAATATAAGGGAACTGGAAAATGCAGTTGAGTATATGATGAATTTAGTTGGAGATGATGGAATAATATATAAAGATATGCTTCCATTAGATATTTTGAACTATTATAATATTAATGGAAATGTATGTAAGAGTACAGGTATAACGTTTGAAAATGATATAGTTGAAGGGATAGTAGAAAATCAAGAAAGGATACTCTCAATTAAAGAATTAGAGTTGACTTACATAAGTAAGTTGTTGAATAAGTATGGAAGAGATACAAAAACAAAGAAAAAAATAGCAAAAGACTTAGGCATAGGTTTGGCTACATTATATAGAAAATTGGAAGAAGAATAGTAGTAACATAAACAATCAAAATATAAAATTATAGAAGGTCATAACCATATATTTATAGAAAATAAAATACAGTAATATATCTAACAAAATAGTAGACAGATAAAGAATAAGACATAATAAAGGAAAAATTAAAACAAAGAAACGGTTTCTCGAATTGATAATTCTCGTATTGATAAAAATTTCCCAATATGAGAATTTTTTCTTTTATAAATCTTATTTTTCACATTCAAAATTTATAAAAGTTAAAGAAGCTTTATAAAAGTATGTAATTCCAACATAAAAAAAATATTTTTAGAATAAATAATATTGGCATAGTAATTGCTTTACTAGAAGACACAAAGATAAAAACTTAAAATGACACCGAAAAATTTGAAAGGGGAATATAAAATAAATGAGAGAAATAAAATGGAAATTAAATAATCTACCTAAATCTGAGGAAAAAGAAAAAGGGATTGAATTTTTAAAAGATGAAGAAATTGCAAAGGCTAAAGCTTTCCATGAGAGCTTTCCACAATATGAAAAAACTCCTTTAGTTAAATTAGATAACTTAGCAAAATCACTAGGAGTAAACGGAATATATGTTAAAGATGAATCTTATAGATTTGGATTAAACGCATTTAAAGTTTTAGGTGGTTCTTATTCTATGGGTAGATATTTAGCTCAAAGATTAGATACAGATATATCTGAATTAGGATATGACAAATTAACTTCAAAGGAAATAAAAGAAAAATTAGGAGAAATAACTTTCTTTACGGCTACAGATGGGAATCATGGTAGAGGAGTTGCTTGGACTGCTAATAAATTAGGTCAAAAATCTGTTGTATTAATGCCAAAAGGTTCTTCTGAATTTAGATTAAATAAAATCAAAGGAGAAGGAGCAGATGCTAGTATAACAGACCTAAACTATGATGATGCAGTAAGATTAGCTAATGACTATGCAGAAGCTGATGACCACGGAGTAATGGTTCAAGATACAGCATGGGACGGATATGAAGAAATTCCAGCATGGATAATGCAAGGATATGGAACTATGGCTAAAGAAGCTATAGAGCAATTAAAAGAATATGGAGTAGACAGACCAACACACGTATTTGTGCAAGCAGGAGTTGGTTCACTTGCTGGTGCAGTTCAAGGATATGTTGCTTCAATATACGACGAATGCCCAATAACAGTAGTAGTAGAAGCTGATGAAGCTGATTGCTACTATAAATCAGCAGAAGCAGGAGATGGAAAACCAAGATTTGTTGGAGGAGATATGCCAACTATAATGGCTGGTCTTGCTTGTGGAGAACCAAATACTATAGGGTTTGAAGTGTTAAAAAATTATTCATCAGCATTCGTTTCAGCACCAGACTGGGTTTCTGCTAAAGGTATGAGAATACTAGGAAATCCTCTAAGAGGAGATGAAAAAGTAATTTCTGGAGAATCTGGAGCAGTTACAACTGGAGCATTAGTTTCAATCCTTGAAAGTGAAGATTTAAAAGACTTAAGAGAAGCTTTAAAATTAGATGAAAACTCTAAAGTATTATTAATAAGTACAGAAGGAGACACTGACCCTGATAAATATAAAGATATAGTTTGGAATGGTGAGTGCCAAAGCAAATAAAAGACTTAAAATAAGAACTAAATAAAATTAAAATAAAGTCTAAATAAGAATTTAATAAATAAAATATAAAGAAGCAAAAAATCAATAAATTAAATAAAGTATGAGTAAATTAAAAAAGTAAAATATCAAAGTGAAACATCAACAAATTAAAAATTATATGGGGGAATATCAAAATGTTAAATGAAACAAGAAAAAAACAATTAACTGAAGTATGCCAAGATTTAATAAGAAATGCTAGTTATTCAGGTCAGGAAGAAAATGTAGTAAAAGCAATAGAAGAAAACTTTGCTTTACTAGGTTTTGATAGCTGGTCAAGAGATAGATATGGAAATATAGTAGGATGCATAAAAGGAAACAAACCAGGTAAAAAAATATTATTTGATGGACATATAGATACAGTTCCAGTTCCAGATGCAAGTAAATGGAGTGTTCCTCCTTTTGAAGCGAGAATAGTAGATGGAAAAATATATGGTAGAGGAACTTCTGATATGAAAGGGCAAGTAAGTGCTATGATGGCAGCTGTTTCATACTTTGCAGAAGATACTAACAAAGACTTTGAAGGTGAATTG
>NZ_JBJODK010000022.1:0-31849 GCF_045900275.1 Clostridioides sp. GD02367
AAGTGTGCGTAGCTATTTTTTAATCAAGCTGTTCAATTGCTCTAGTATTTCCAATTAATCCATCTACCATGAAAGCCAAATGCATCATAAGCCCAATTACTTTGTCATATTTTTTTTCTACATTAAATATCAAAAATAGCTCATCAGACACAGATTTTATATCCTTAAATATTCTATTATAATTAGAATTTTTTAAAGATGTTCTTAGTCCTTCAACTACATCATCATAACCAATACTTATCTTTATAATATTTTTTAATTTATTTATATTTTCATCTTTATCTATATCTTTTTTGCTGACATAGTCAATCCCTTTAACATTAATTCTTTGTTCATTGATTAATGCTACAACATTACTACTTTCTTTTAGTTTTGCAATATTTAAACTTAAATCTTTTTCTGTTTTATATGGTACAGATATAATATCTATTCCATCTAAATACCTATTCATTTTTTCTTCTAGTATTTTTCTTGTCTTGTTATCTACACCTTCTGAAACATGCGATGCTATAATAATTGTTTTAGATAAGTTTTCTTTATTTTGAATTTCATTAGCTCCAAAATAGTACTTTCTTGTATTGACAATAGAATTATATACATCATTTAATGATAGCCCCATGTTAGCTTTTTGAACTGCTTCTAACACAGTTAATGTGGTCACCATAGGAACTACTCTTACATCACACTTTTTTTCATTTTTTATAATTTCATCAAAAGAATTTAATGAGCCCATATCTGTAAATAGTAGTATATCTTTATTGTCTATGTTATTAATCAATCTTTTAAAATCTATAATTACTCTTTCATAACTTTTATCCAACTTCATATCAAATGAAATAGCATTACATTCTCCAATAATATCACTAACTGCTTTCACCATACTACTTGCTGTAGTTTCCCCATGCATTGTAACTATGATATTAAAGTTATTCATTATTTTATTTTGCTCATCTTGTTTAGCTTGTACTATAAATAATGTAATATATGCTACAGTTTCTATAGATAAAAATAAATCAAATTCATTCTCAATTATTCCAACTATTTTCAAGGCTGTCCTAAATTCACTTCTATTATTTCTTCTAATTTGATTTAAGTCTATATTGTTTGTAGAATTATTTTTATCTAATACATTTTTTATGTATATTGCCATTGACCTAAATATTGATTCATTTATATTTATTTCTTCATCTTCCTTAATAATTTGTCTTATTACTTTACACATATTTTTAAACTTAACATCATTAAATAATGAGTTATCTGCTATATTCATTTCTACAGACTCATTAAGATTGGAACTTACTGTATTAATAATGTTCATATTATAGTTAATAATTTCTTCTTCCCCAAATGGTGTAAATAAAAAGAATTCTATTCCATGTGTTATAACTTCATCTGCTTTAATAGACTTATCTCTATAATCATCATTCACTTCATTTATCGACTTATCAAAGTATTTTTTCTCTATATAAATTGGTTCTTTATTGTTTATTTTATATCTTAAGTATCCATTTGCAACAGCTAACTTTATATCATTTTGAAGTTGACCTACATTATTTTTACAATCATAAAGTAGTAATGATTTAATTATTTCCCTATGTACTTTTATAGAAATAGAAATACTTTTTGATTCTTGCTTAAAAAAGTTTTTAACTAATTCCATTCTTTCAATCATGGTTCTATTTCTCAATGAAGGTATTTCTATTTTCATAGGTATTCTTCTATTAAATGTATCTAACAGTGTTGATGTTGGATTTTCTGTAGTAGCACATATTATTAATACCTCAGACTCTCTTTCCTTAGTCGCATCTCCTAACCTTTTAAATGTTCCCTTATCTATAAAAGTAAACAACATCTCTTGACCTTCTGCTGGTAATCTATGAATTTCATCTAAAAATAATATCCCTCCATTTGCAATTTCTAAAAGTCCCTTTCTTGAAGATTCTGCTCCTGTGTAAGCACCTTGTTCCACTCCAAAAACATGTCCCATAAGTAATTGTGGGTTATTTGCATAATCTGCACAGTTAAATGTTATAAAGGGTGCTTTATCTTCTCTAATTCCACTATCTATAGAATAATCATACATGTACCTAGCAATCATACTTTTTCCTACTCCTGTTTCTCCATAGATAATGGTATGGAGTCCATTTGTAGGATAGAGCATTGCAACTTTACATTTTTCTATTATAGGTCTTAAACTTTGCGTTTTACCTATTAAGGTTTCAAAACTATCTTTTTTTATTTTAGTTTCTATTTTTATTTCTTTTTCTATATCAAGCAACTCTTCTTCATTAATACTAACATTTGCAGGAACATAATATACTGGTTTTCCTTTTATCTTTGTAACCATACCTTCATTGAACAATTGGTTCAAATATGTACTTATATTGTTTCTTGCAATTCCAGTTTTTTCTGATAATCGATTAGCTGTAATTCCTTTCCCATTTTCCCTATATAATGCTTTTAAAACTTCCATTACTTTATCTTTCTTATATATCATTACAACCTCCCCCCACATTTGTAATCTCTTATTAATCTATTCTTAAATTTTATTTTATCTTATGAATAATATATTTTTGTTGTTTTTAATTTTATTATATTTGAAAAACGGGAATAAAAAAACCTATTTTTGGAATGGTTCTAAAATTTATCCAAAAACAGGCTTTTAATTCACAGTTAAAACAACTAGTCATTACTTAGAGTGACTTTATACTAAACAACTTTTAAATTTTCTTGATATTTATTTATCTCTGATTTAGAAGAATATACAAAATGACCATCTGAAACTTCAATCCAACTCAATGACTTCTCATTTAAACAGTCACATACATTAGAATTATACTCTACTCTATTTCTTGACTTAGCATATTTAGGGTCAGGAATAGGAATCGCAGAAAGTAAAGATTTTGTATATGGATGAATAGGATTATTATATAATTCATTTGAACTTGCTAATTCCACTAATTTTCCATTATACATAACTCCTATACGGTCACTAATATGTCTAACCATAGATAAATCATGAGCTATAAATAAACAAGTTAAATTCTTTTCTTGTTGTAATTTCTTAAATAAATTTACAATTTGCGCTTGTATAGATACATCTAAAGAAGCTATAGGTTCATCAGCTATTATAAATTCTGGGTCTACTGAAAGAGCTCGTGCTATGCCAATACGCTGTCTTTGCCCACCTGAAAAATCAGAAGGATACTTATTTGCATAACTTCTATCAAGTCCAACTAGATTTAACATCTCATATACTTTACTCATTCTCTCTGTTTTATTTTTACAGACACCTTGAATTTTTAGTGGTTCTGAAATTATATCTGCAATTGTCATACGTGGATTTAATGATGAAGTAGAATCTTGAAAAATAATCTGCATGCTTTTATTTACATCTTTTTTTATAAATTTATACGTTTTTTTATCTGAGATACAATTTCCTTTGTAAATTACTTCTCCACCAGTAGATTCATGTAATCTTATTATAGTTTTACCAGTTGTTGATTTTCCTGAACCTGACTCTCCTACTAATCCAAATATCTCGCCTTTATATATATCAAAACTTATATCATCAACAGCTTTTACAGTAGTACTTTTATCCAAATGAAAATATTGTTTTAAGTTTTTTATTTCTAGTATTTTTTCTCTATTCATTAGAAATCACCCTTCCACAATTTACTCTAACTGGTATATCTACTTTAGGTGCATCTGGATGCAATAACCAAGTTGCTGCACTATGTGTATCATTAATTTTAAACATTGGTGGTTCTTTTTCATAATCTATTTTAAGAGCATTTTTATTCCTTACTGCAAATGCATCTCCTTTTGGAGGATTCAATAAGTTTGGGGGCATTCCAGGTATATTATATAAATAATCATCCTGTGAATCTAAAGTAGGTAATGAGCCTAACAAGCCCCAAGTATATGGATGCCTAGGGTCATAAAATATATCTTCTACTGTTCCAATTTCTACAATCTTTCCTGCATACATGACTGCTATTCTATTAGCTATAGTTGCAACTACACCTAAATCATGAGTTATAAATATTATTGATAGACCTATCTTATCTTGTAAATCTTTTATTAGGTCAATTATTTGAGCTTGTATAGTTACATCTAGAGCTGTTGTAGGTTCATCAGCAATCAATACTTCTGGATTACAAGCAAGTGCTATAGCTATTACTATACGTTGTCTCATTCCACCAGAAAAATGATGTGGAAATTGTTTAAATCTTTTTTCTGGATTATCTATTCCAACCAATTCAATAAGTTCCAAAGCCTTTTTTTTAGCCTCACTTTTACTTATACCTTGATGAATCACTATAGTTTCTGATATTTGCTTTCCTATTGATATAGTTGGATTAAGAGATGTCATAGGGTCTTGAAATATCATTGATATATTCTTCCCTCTGATAGACTCCATCTCTTTTTCAGAGTTTTTAACCAAGTCATTTGATTTAAGTAAAATCTCTCCATTTTTAATATATCCATTATATGGGAGTATCCTCATCAAACTCTTACATAATACTGATTTCCCACAACCAGATTCTCCAACTATAGCAAGTGTTTCACCTTTTTTTAGATTAAAAGATACATTTCTTACAGCCTGCACTTCTCCTTCTTCTACTTTAAAACTTACAGATAGATTATTAACCTCCAATAAATGTTCCAAAAACCATCAACCCCTATGCTATTCAAACCCTAGGGATGTATTTATATCCCTAAGGTTTCTAATTAATTTAAATATTATTCAATTGTCCAATCAGCTATGTTCCAGAATATACCTACACCATGATGACCTAGAACTGTATCAGGTGTTAGCCCTTTGATATTTGGTTTTCCAACATAGATTGCATCTATGTAAGCAATAAATGTATAAGGCATATCTTTAGTCATTTCTTCTTGGAATTGTTTATATAATTTTAATTTTTCATCTTTATTTTCTGTTTCTCTTGCTTTTTGAAGTATTTTATCTATGGCAGGATTAGAGTAAGCACTGTAATTTGCACCTTTATCTGTTCCAAACACTTTATATGTGTGGTCATCTGGGTCAAATGGACTTCCCCAACCGATTAAATGAGCATCTTGATTAGCCCAATCTGTTTCAGTTACAACCACAGCTTTAGCATCCACACCTATTTCTTTTAACTGTTGTGCACATATTTTAGCCATATCAACTCTAACTTGGTCACTCTCACCTGCTGTTATTTCAAAAGCTAGTTTAGTACCTTCTTTTTCATAAATTCCATCAGAACCTAACTTCCATCCTAGCTTTTCAATTTCTTGTTTAGCTTTTTCTGGATTATATTCAAACTTTTCTATATCAGGGTTGTTATATGGTCCCATTTGTAAAGGTGAATACGCTGGCACACCATGCCCTAATAACACACTATCAACTATTGCTTTTCTATCTATTGCATAACTTAAAGCATTTGGTAATCCTTTAGTTTTTTCATCTTTAAAGAACTTAGAGTTAAAATTGTACAATATACCTCTATAGTCTGCTGTTTTCATTATATTTACTTTAAAGTTCTTTTCATCTTTTTCAAAGTTAGACATGTCTTTAGGAGTTACTTGAGCTAAGTCTAATTCTCCTGATTTCAATTGCATTGCTTTAGCCTTATCATCTGGAACGATTTTAAATACTACTTTATCTAAACCTGGCTCTTTTACAAAATAATCACTATTTTTAACAAGTGTTATACTTTGACCTTTATCCCATTTTTCAAGTTTAAATGGTCCAGTTCCTATTGGTTTTTGATTAAATTCATCAGTAGTTATATCTTTACCTTCTAATGCATGTTTTGGTAATATTCCTACTGTCAAATAATCAAGCATTGCTGTATTTGGAGCTTTTAAAGTAATTTTTATAGTAGTATCATTAACTACATCAATTTTTGTTATATCTTCATAATTTGATGCTATTTCAGAAGCATTGTCTGGCTTCATTATAGTTTCTATTGTAAACTTAACATCATTTGCTGTAAATTTCTCTCCATCATGCCACTTAACATCATCTCTTAAATTAAAAGTATATGTATTTGTTGCCTCATCAAATTTCCAGTCCTTTGCTAGACAAGGAACTACTTTATTGTTTTCATCATGAGCTGTTAATCCATTAAATATTAATGAATTTATTTCTCCATGTTCATATAGTGCAGGATTTATACTTGTATAGTCATTACTTCCATAAACAAGTACCTTTCCACCTTTAGATGTATCTGCTTTTTTATCTTTGTCTCCTCCACTAGAACAACCTGCCATTAGACTAAGTATCATTACTAAACTTAAAACTTTTAACTTCTTTAATTTCATGATGCTCCCCCTTTTGCTTTTTATAAAGTATTTTTCAAAGCTTTGACCCCATTTATTTAAATAGATATTTCAAATACCTCAGTATTTGTTTATTTAGTGCTCAAATGCTGATTTATAAATTACTAGATTTTTTATTATTATTTTTTCTTACATAATTCCCTATATTAGTTATACACACTAATGTAGTAACCAAAAATATACCTGGAATAAGTATAATCCACCATCTATTTGAAAGTAGTGCTTCTTCTGATAAAGATAACATACTTCCCCAAGAAACAATTTCTATTGGAAGACCTATACCTAAAAAACTAAGTGTTGATTCAGTCCCAATAGCTGCACCTATGTTTGTTACAACCATAAACATTATTGATGCTACAAAGTTTGGAAGTAAGTGCTGTTTTAATGTATAGAAGAATCCTCCTCCCATACTTTTAGCTGCTAGTATATATTCGCTATTTCTTATTTGTCTAACCTCTGTTCTTACAATCTTAGATATATTCATCCAGCTCGTTATACCTATTACTATAGACATAGATATTGGATTTGAGTTTCCAAGTATAGCCTGTACAAATATTATGATTAATATTGAAGGTATACTAAGTATAATCTCTGTAAATCTCATCATTGCATCATCTACAAGTTCGGACGCTAAACCACTTAGACTGCCATAAATAATTCCTATAGCAGTTGATATTATGGTAGAAAACAATCCTATAAATAAAGATATTTTTCCTCCATACCATATCATAGAATATATATCTCTACCCATTGAGTCTGTTCCAAATAAAAAAGTTTTATTTGGAGCTAAGTTAGAGCTTACTAAATCCATGTATGTTGGTTCATGTGTCATTATGAAAGATGAAAATACACTTCCAATAACTATAATTGACAAAATTATAATTGATATATATGGTAATTCTTTAATTTTTTCAAATAAGGTTTTCCTTTTTTCTATATGTTCATCTTCTTCTACTAAAATATAATTTTCTCCTACAATTTCAAAATCACTACATTGTGGCTTCATTAGCATCACCTCTATCATATTTCATTCTAGGGTCTATTTTATTGTTTATAATTTGAGCTAACATATTACCAAATACTACTAAAGCCCCTGTTATTAGACATAAAACTAATAACATATTATAATCATGATACTTTGCACTTTCAAAACAAAGAGTTCCTAACCCTGGGTAAGAAAAAACTTTTTCAACTACATAAGTTCCTCCCAATATGTGAGGTATTGAAATGGCCATTATACTGATATACGATGGCATTATATTTCTCAGGCAATGCTTAAAAACAATGGTTCTATTATTTAAACCTTTTGCCTTACATAACAGTACATAATCTTCTCTTATTTCTTCTAGCAATTTATTTCTTATCATATATGTGTAATACCATAAATGACTTAATATAAGTACTGTAAGAGGTAAGATTAGATGTGATACCCTACTTAATATGTTGCTTTCTTCTCCCATTGCATAGGCACCACTGCTTGGAAGTACACTTAAGTTTATACTAAATATAAGTATAAGTACTAAAGCAACCCAAAATGATGGAATACAGTTTGTTATTGTTCCTAGCTTACATATAATTCTATCAATGAGCTTATCTTCATGTAGTGTACAAAATATTCCTAACAATAAGGCTAGCACAAAGGTAAGTATATACCCTGAACCACCTAATATTATGGTATTTATATAGACATCATTTATAACAGAAGTAACATTTTGTTTATATTTAAATGAAATTCCAAATTCTCCTTTTGACGCATCCGAAATCCATTTTATATATTGGCTATATATTGGTTCATCCAAACCAAGTTTTTTCATAGCATTTTCTTTTTCCTGAATGCTCATTCTTTCTACACCATCTCCATAGTAAGAGATTAATGGGTCTCCTGGAGCAAGTCTTGCCATGTAAAAAACAACAAAAGATAATAAAAACATTACTAAAATAAACTGCAACAACTTTTTAAGTATATCCTTTAACAAACCCCTATTCCCCCTTTGTTTCAATAAAAAAAACCACATAAAAGTAAACGTCAAGTAACGTTAAAACCTTCGTGGTTCTATTATCATTAAACAAATTAAATTTTCAATATTTATCTATGAATTAATTTTAGCATCATTTATTAACTGTGTAAACAAACTTTTTAAAAATTGTTAAAATTTCATCAAATTGTTTTATTTATACCTAAAATAAAATTTTTATGTTCTATTTTCTAGCGTTTATTATAAAATCATAAATTTTTAGGTTGACTATATTGATAAATTATATTATATTAGTTTCTATGCAAACCATTTAAGAGGTGATTTTATTGAAAACTAATTATGATTGTTTTAGAATAGCTATGCTTTTAAAAGAACTCTATTCTAAAACTATGTACACAGTAGAAGAAAATTTTAAAGAAAATGGATTAACACATCAACAGATTATAGTTATAAAGCTAATAGCTCATAATCAAGAACTTACAATATCACAATTATGTGATGAAATGTCTCTAGCTAAAGGTACAGTTTCAGGTATAATCAGCAGACTAGAACATATTGGCTATATAGAAAAATTCAAAAAATCTGAGGATAAAAGAAATACATATGTTAAGTTCACGAAGACAGGGCTTGAATTTGCAACAAACTTTAAAACTAAAATGCAAGAAAGTTTTAATGATATATTTAAAAACTGTGATGAACAAGAATTAAATGACTTAGTAAAAAATCTTAGAAATATATTAACAAAGATAAAGGAGAGATAATTATGAATTCTAAATTAATACTTGCAATAGTATTTATAACATCAGCATTAATTTTCTACACTATAGGTGTATTTGGAGAAAGAAAGGCTAAAATTTTAAAGAAGAAACATGTAATCATATTTTGGCTTGGTTTGATATTTGATACATTAGGAACCTTTACCATGAGTAACATAGCTAATAGTAACACATTCTATGTAAAATCCGCTTTATCTCAAAGCCTTCATAGTATAACAGGTCTTCTTGCAATCGTGCTTATGCTTTTTCATGCAGGTTGGGCTACTTTTGTTCTATACAAAGATGATGAAGAAAAGAAAAAATTCTTCCACAAGTTTAGTATAGTCGTGTGGGCTATATGGTTAATTCCATACTTTATAGGTATGTTTATTGGCATGGCTGGATAATGGATGTATAATAGAATATTAAAAAAAAGTGTGTAAGAAATTAAATATATACTTACACACTTTTTATACATCACTTTTTAAATTGATTTATGTACACTTATATATAAAATCTATTTATTAAACACCTAATACTTGAGTTACTCCTGGAACTTCACTAACTAAAACATTTTCAATAATAGCTTTTATTGTCATAGTTGCTCCTGGACATCCACTACATGCACCTTGTAGTTTAACTAAAACTACTCCATTTTCATTTACATCTATAAGCTCTACATCCCCACCATCTCTTTGTAATACTGGTTTTATCTTTTCTTCAAGTACTTTTTCAATTTTTTCTCTCATAATTATTCCCCCCAGAAATATTTTATTATCAAGATTATACCAATGGTTTAAATTTTTGTCCATCCAATGATTTATCAAATTCTATTTTTGCTTCATCAATAATTTCAGTATTCATAAATACATCATAAGCACTACAAGCCAACACTTTAGCTGAATTTATCATAGCAGAAAATCCCATACTTGAACCTGCTGATGAACATGACTGCCATGTATGACTTGCAATTCCAACAGGCCATGCTGCCATTGCAAACTGAGCCACTGGTATAACATAACTTACATCTCCAACATCAGTAGAACCTGCTAGCCCTTTATCTTTATCTCCATCAGCTATCTTCTGATGTATATAACTATCTACAATAGATTTATCATTTTGGAATGATGTTGCTACACCTAGTCTTTCCTCTCTAGTAAGAGTATCACATAATTTTTTCGCAAATTCTTCTTCTTCAGGAGTAGCTTTAGGACAACCAACAAAAACCATATTATTGTAAACTAAATCAGTCAGACATTGATTTGGTATATAATCATATATTCCATCTGTAACTGTATACTCCATTTCAGTTTCTGTCATCATAGCTGCTCCTTGTGCCACTTTTACTAATCTATCAAGAACATGCTCTGCATCCTTTGCTTTTTTACCTCTAATAAAATACCAGCTTTCCGCAAAACCAGGAACTACATTAGGTCTTCCACCACCATTAGTTATAACATAGTGCATTCTTATAGAGTCAATCACATGCTCTCTCAAATAATTTGCTCCAACATTCATAATTTCAACAGCATCAAGTGCACTTCTACCATTATGTGGAGCTTGTGCTGCATGTGCTGTTATTCCTTTAAACTTGAATTTAATAGATAAGTTTGCTAGACTTCCACCTCGCCAAGGTGCATTTATATCAAAAGGATGCCATGTAAATGCACAATCTACATCATCAAAACATCCATTTACACACATGAAAGTCTTTCCTCCCCCTTCTTCTTCAGCAGGACAACCAAAATATTTTATTGTTCCATTAAACTTATTTTCTTCTATTAATTTTTTTACAGAAACAACAGCTCCTACCCCTGCTACACCTAATAGATTATGACCACATCCATGACCTGCTTCACCTTCTACCAATGGATTTCTTTCTGTACTTACAGATTGTGATAACTCTGGTAAAGCATCATATTCTCCAAGTATTCCAATCACTGGCTTACCTTTTCCAAAACTCGCTATAAATCCAGTAGGTAAATTTTCTACTTCTTCAATTTCAAACCCCTTTGATTTTAGGTATTCTTTTTGAATGTTACTTGCATACTTTTCTTCAAAAGCTAGTTCTGGATTTTCCCATATTTTTTTAGACAAATCTATTAGCTCTTCTCTTATTTCTTCAATGTTATTTATGATATACTCTTTCATAATTCCCTCCAGATATATGTATTTTGATATACTTTACAGATTATATTATATACTAACATTCTATTTATTCATAATTTTTTGTTAATTAATTTGTTTCATATATTCTTCTATAGAATGTATCTTCCCTTCATTTTGTTTCTTCATAAAAACAATATATTCAATCTTCCATGATGTAGTTTCAGATTTCTTACTTACTAAAAACTCTAATAAATTGATTTCTTTCATTCTCATATCTTCATAAAATACAACACTACCCAATATTGCCAATTCCAATTCGCTTAATTCTGAAAATAGCATTAAATACTCTTCTTCAAATAAGCATTCAGCTTCTAGGATATCAATAAAATCTTTTTTTGCATTAATATTTTCCTTTATTATCTTTATTTTTTCAACTATAGATGTACTATCTAATATTTTATTGAATACCTCTCTAAATGATTCATCATCTAATTTACTTTCATCATCAATAATATAATTCTCTAAAGACTCATTTTTACTACTACTTACAGTTATCATACCTTTAAAAATATCATCCCTTATTGACCCCAGCACAGATTCAATAAATATATTTTCATATCTTTTAATATATCTTATCATTACTTCATCTTCTATGTTTAATCTTTTTATCAGCACTTCAATTGCTTTCATAAGTAATGATGTTATCTTTTTATTTTTCCTAATTTCTCTATTAATTTCTTCAAAATCATTATAATTTAAATTATTATCCACCTGAATCAATTCAATTATATTATTTTCTTCATAATCTATAACTTCATCTTCAACATTATTATTGTACATGCTTTTAAATTGTCTTTCTAAAAACTCATATTCATATTCTGAAATCTCTAAATTAGTTGGTTCATTGCCTAAAATCGTAGAAAAAATACAATTGTTTATAATAAGTTCAAATAAATTTATAAGTATAACATCACAATCTATTTTATAAGTCACTCCATAATCATAAAATAATTTTTCTCTATCTTTCTTCTTAAATAAATTACAAAACCTATTTTCTATGTCTATACTCTCGATATAATTCTTTACATAATAGATACCTTGAACATCCATATCGTCTAATGCTAATGGATAATCTATACTCACTGGAACGTCATGAGCTTCAAATTTTATAACATAATTTTTAAAGAAACTTGATAATTCTACCAAAGTATCATTATAGGCTATTGAGTTGGTATCTAACTTTCTATTTATCATTAATTCATAAAAACTCTCTAACTCAATTAAATCATTTTCTAATATTTTAATACCTTCTAGATACATGTTTTTTATATTTTTAGCAGTCAGCTCTACAACTCTCTTTTCTAAATTTTCTAGCTTATTTATATATGCATCAATAGCATACCATAATGAAATCAACAACTTTTCGGCAACTTCTGTCCTTACTGATGTACTTTGACCATTTGTATATTTTTTAATTAAATCTATGAGTATTAGAGATATTTCTTGCTGTATGCTATATACTTCTCTTTCGTCTATTAATTTACAATCTAGACATTCCTTAAGCAAAGATATTGAATATTGATTTTTTATTAAATTTTTTTCATTTATATTAATATTGCTTAGATTATTTGACATAGCTACTCTCTCCTATCATAGATTAAACTTCTCCAAACTTAAACTTTTTTGCGAATTCATCTGCTTCTCCTCTTACATTATCTAGATTTCCTGAAAATTTTTCATAAAGTTCATCTAGTAGTTCTATAATTTCATTATCACATATCTTATCATCAGTTTCATTTTTTAAATAATAAAAAATTTCTTGCATATCATTAATAGTTTCTAAATAATCGTTTATATTTGTAAACTGTGATTTGTATATGTTTTCTATCAATTGTTTTGTAGTTTTTATATCTAACTCTATTCTGCCATATCCCTTTAAAGTATAATTTCTTGAAGTTATTATATCTTTTACATCAGATTCTGAAAGTGCTAAACCATACGCCTTAGATTCTTCATTAGTTTCAAGCAATTCATTCCTTTCTATCTCTTTTAAGCCTTGGTGCATAGAACTCAAAATAATAGGTGATATCATTTAAAATTCTCCTTTTTTTATTTTTCTATTGACTTTTTCGTGTTTTTATGTTATATTTAAATTAGTATAAATTATTTCATTCACTACTTATAATAGTATTATTATAAGTAGTTTTTGTCAATTCAAAATTAACATCTCAATCAAATTTTTCAAAAAAAATACCATCACTCAGATATATAATTTTCTATAACTACCTTTTTACATTTATTTATAATTAAACTCTAAGCAATGATATCTTTATTAATTTATTTATCTTTTTTAGCTCTACTTCTACTTTTCTTTACATTTGAACAATTTCTACAAGAAGGTGAACAATATTGAGATTTGGAATTTGTAGGAATATAAATTTTACCACAATACTTACATTTATTTAAAGAAGGAGGCTCACTTGTAATTGCGAACGCATATATAGTCTCAATTGCAGTCTTCAAAGAATCAAATTCCCACACAATAGTTGGTTTATCCAATTGACTTATGGAAAAACCTATCTTTTGAGGATTAAACCCTCCAGACATGATAGTAACACTTTCAGTTAATAGATTGGATGTGTTTTTATATACACAAACTTGATTAAAGTGTCTACACATATCCTTAGCAAAACTTACAATCCAGTCTAATTGTTCAGTATAAAACTTTGAAAATACTAAATCTAAAATTAATGGTCTCTTTCCAAAAAACTTAGGTGACTCTTCTCTTTTTGATACATCTATACCTCTTCTGTATTTCTTAAAATACACATCATCATCACTTGCAAATGGTATAAACATATTTACATATTCATCAGTACTCAATATATTATCCTTTGTAATATAATTCTTTTCAATCATTAGTACTCTTTCTTCTCCAACTATGTCTCTATTATATACACTTGAATAAATTAAGCCCAATAATCCATATTTCTTTACAAATTCAAGTACTTCTTTTTTTAATCTCATTTCTTTTGTCTCTTTTGGTATGTCTTGCAATGCTTCTTGTCCTATACAAATTATGTCTACTATTATGTCATCTGCGACATCAAATGGATTATACATAGTAAATACAGCATCTTCAGTTGGAACTATATATAATTCATCTTCTTCAGTAATTTTATATTCATAATCACTATATTTAATCCAGTCACTTGCAAAATTTCCTATTAATTCTATTTTTTTATTCATAATAGGTATGCCTCCTCTCAATGTAATATTTAATTATAATTTACTATTACATTCTAAGTTTATTCTATAATTTTTACTATGTCAACTATTCTTTTATATTTATATAATATAAAATATATACTAAACTTATCAGGCTAAAATACCTTGTTTATATCAATTAACTCATAATTAAATTTATAAAAACTATTTACATCTGAAATCAATCTCTTTATAATTAATATGTAATATATTTTTATATTTACATATTACAAACAAATTATGAAAAGAGGAATCTAAAATATGGATAGAAAACGTGAATTAAAACAACTATATAAAGAAATGAAATTTGACACTGGAGTATTTATAATAAAAAGCAATATTACCAAGAAGATTTACCTAGGAAAGAGCAATGACATAAAAAGCAAATTTAACTCCCTCAAATTTCAGCTTAGTGCTGGGTCCTGTATGATAAAAGATTTAAATAACGATTGGAAAAAACATGGAGAAAAAGCTTTTACATTCGAAATCTTAGAACTTATAAAACATGATGATAATAAAACTGAAAAAGACTACTTAGAAGAACTAGATATTTTAGAGATGGTTTGGTTGGAAAAGTTAAAAGAAGATAATTCTTATGAAATTTATTCTATATAAAAACTATGTAATATAAGTAAAGAAACGCATTTCTTTTAAACAAAATGCGTTTCTTAAATACCCTATACCACTATAAATAATATACTAATTTTGTAATATATATTCACTTTACTGATAACATTATATTACTTTTTTACAGCATTCAGACACTGCTCTATAATATTCTTATCACTTATACCTATTGCTGTTACTTTATTAGCTCCCTTTAATACACTCTTATCACTTTTATTTGAAACCAATACAACAGGAACATTTTTTGCAAGTGGTGATGCAACTAGTGTATAAACCAAATCATCTCCACTTGTTACATAAAATTCTTTTGCTCCATTATAGAACTTTTCAATTACATTTTTATTAGTTTGATATCTATCAACACCACCAATTCTAGTTGCTCTATATCTATTCACTATGTAATTGCTTAATGTAGACTCTCCCCCAATAGCATACACTGGAACAGGAGAAACACCAAATAATGGGTCTAAATCTGTATCTTCTTCTGCTGAAGCTATATCTTTTGTCAATATTATAGGAGAACCATCTCTATACGCAACAGATGCAACATTCACTGCATCAGCTTCATCTTTAAATCCATTTACTAAAAACATCTTATCACTACTCTTGATTTTTTCTATTTCACCTGCAATTTTATAACTTGTATCTACTCTATCTACTCCATCAATTCTTATAACTTGCATTCTTCTCATAAGTAACATTTTTTCTACATCTTTACTTATAGTATTCTCTCCACCTATTACATATATCTTAGTAACTCTATTTAATCTTTGCAATGTTGCCTCTGGTATATCATTCTTGTTAGTTAATAAAATGGCTGCATTGTTTACTCCTGCAAGACCGCTAGCAGCGATACCATCTACCATCGTAGAATCAGAGTTAATTAAAACTGCTGTTGTAAAATCTTGCTTATCTGAAATAAGCCCAGCTGTCTCATATTTATCTACCCCTTGAATATTTTCAATCTTATCTAGCGCATTTATTGATACTGGAAAACTAGCACTTAACAATAATGCTGAAATACCTAACGCTAATATCTTTTTACTAAACCTCATAAATTACCTCCCTAAAACAAATATAGTTAGTACTAGTATAATATAAAATCACCTAAAAATAGTGTAAAAATAGTTACATTTTTTATAAATTAAATAGTATTAAATCAAACACATTTCATCCATTAAAATAACTTCATTCATCCTATATACTAAACCATCCCAAGTTTTTTTCGACATATCTATAGATGTCCTCTCATTTGAGTCATTTAACAAAGATTGTATTTTAGTATCTATAGAATTATACAGATTATTCTCAAATATATACAACTCTTCCTCTTTTGGTATACCTTCATTCTGCATAAAAGGTAGAGGAACATACTCTATCTTTCCAGAGTTATTAATCTCGCTTCCAATCCATTCTTTAACACCAAGAATATCAGTAGTAATCACATCTGTACCACAAGATAAAGCTTCTAAAACAACAACTGGTAATCCTTCATAAAACGATGGCAACACAAATATCTGTGACCTATTAAATAGTTCAGCTAAGTCTATCTGCTCCAATTTTCCTAGAAAATTCATCTTGAATGGAGACTTGCTTGCAAGTTTAACTATCTCATTATATGATTCGATATCACTTCCAGTACCTGCAAAATTAACTTCTATTAAATCTTCATGATATTTTAATTTAGATATCGCTTTTATAAATGGAATTAGTCCCTTTGATTTGCATATCTTACCTGCAAATACTATTTTTATTTTATCATCTTTTCTTTTATAGTGTTTGTTATAAAATATATCATCATTATAACCACTACCAATTACAACTACTTTACTTTCACTTATGCCAAAAGTCCTTATAATATCATATTTTTGATTTTCATGAAGAGCAAATATTAAGTCCAGTTTCCTAATATTTGATATTATATATTCTTTTTCTAAATCAATAGTATTTAGTTGTCGTAAACAGGTCCCATGACAGATAGACATTACTTTTATATCTTTTACAATCTCTCTAACAAATGCAGTTAAGAGATATAAATGGTGGCATATTATAATATCTGGCTTAAAATCATTCATAACCCTATCTATATTCACTTTAAATTGATGTTTTAATCTGTTTATCATGTCTATATTTAAATCTCTATATCTTGTACTTTCATATGGCATGGAGTCACTCATGCCTACAACAGGAAAATTTAATTCTCCGCAATTATACTTTACTGGATAAAAGCTTACATCATCTGGAAAACAATTTACATCATCATTCACATCTACCCCTGCAATTACAGCTTGCCTGTAACCTACCTTTTCAAAACCTTTTATCATGCCAGATAAGTATATACCACTACCTGTGCTATTTGGTTTTTGTGTTATTATATGAAGAATTTTCATTTTTTATCTACCTCCCTTCTAAAATTAAATAGTTTCATAAAGTTTAATCATTATATATATCTAAATATAAGCAAGACGAATCATCTTTTACTTTAAATCGTGGAACTTTAACTGCTTTATAATCGTTATCCTCAAAATCTCTTACCTTATTGTGTATATATCCTATACCAAATTTTTCTGCTATACGTATTAATTCTTCTTCTTTTATGAGATTATATCTATCACATGCACTTGTAAAACCATCACTTGTCAACATCAATTGAAAATCTTTTTTTATTTCAAGGTATCCATATATAGAATTTTTTACAGCTTCCTCATCAAAATCCAATATCCAATATCCATCTTTTGTATTTTTCTTCAATCGATTGCTTACTATTGTATCCATAACACTAGCTTTAATCTCATCAAATGTCATTTCTTCCAAGTTAGGAAGTTTACTCATCTCATCAAATACGATATTATCAAACTTACAAATACTTCTATCCTTTATAACTTTTGAATCACCATTTTTAATGAACAATGCACAATCTCCTAATAAAAAATACTCTACCTTATTTTCATGGAATTTTACGATAGCTATAGAACTCGATGGCAAATCTAATTTTTCTACCTTTATCCCATTTAATCTTAGCTCATACTCTTTTTTTACCTCTATTATTCCACTATTAACAATACTCTTTAATGATTCTTCTCTGCTTATGTTTTTATATAGGTACCTATTCCACCACTGAACATACCATCTCGCATCACTTTCATTCGATATTAAGTTTTTTCCATTAAGTCCTGTAGCACCATCTAAAACCCATGCACCAAATGGATTTATGCCAACCACATCTTCATTAAATTTAGCTGTTCCTTGACTACATAATAGGCTATAGTCTCTTATATTTAAAGCCATATCAACCTCCAAATTGAATATCTAAAAATAAAGTTCTATTTAAAATTATACAGTAAATAAAAAAATCTACAACAAAACTTGTTGTAGATTTTAATTTAATCTATATTTGCTTTATATTTTAATGATGGAATAATCTATTTTTAGTAAAAGCCATAACTATATTATATTTATTACAAGTTAATATAACATTGTCATCACGAATAGAACCACCAGGCTGTGCTATAAAGCTTACTCCACTTCTTTTTGCTCTTTCTATATTATCTCCAAATGGGAAAAATGCATCTGAACCAAGTGCTACTCCTGTTAAAGTTTTAAGCCATGCTCTTTTTCCTTCTCCAGTTAAAGGCTCTGGCTTTTCTTCAAATAAAGTTTGCCATATACCATCAGCAAGCACATCCATATAATCATCAGAAAGATATACATCGATAGTATTGTCTCTATCTGGACGACCTATGTCCTTTTTAAATTTTAAATTTAATACTTTAGGATGTTGACGAAGATACCAAATATCAGCTTTATTACCCGCAAGTCTAGTACAATGAATACGTGATTGTTGACCTGCGCCTACCCCTATTACTTGTCCATCTTTAGCATAACAAACAGAATTTGATTGTGTATATTTAAGTGTTATTAAAGCTATAATTAAATCACGTTTTGCACTATCTGTAAAAATTTTGTTATCAGTTGGAATGTCTTTTAATAGGTCTTCATTTATTAATATTTCGTTTCTACCTTGTTCAAAAGTAATTCCATAAACATCCTTTGTCTCAATAGGCTCAGGAGTATAATTTTCATCTATTTTTACAATATTATAGTTTCCTTTACGTTTTCCTTTTAATATCTCAAGAGCTTCATCTGTATACCCTGGAGCTATAACACCATCAGAAACTTCTCTTGCTATAATAGTTGCAGTTTCTTTATCACATATATCTGAAAGTGCTATAAAATCACCATAAGAAGACATTCTATCTGCTCCTCTTGCCATTGCATAAGCACAAGCTAATGGAGAAAGCTCTAAATCATCAACAAAATATATTTGCTTTAAAGTATCTGATAAAGGTACTCCTACTGCTGCACCTGCTGGACTAACATGTTTAAATGAAGTTGCTGCTGGAAGACCTGTAGCTTCTTTTAATTCCTTTACAAGTTGCCAACTATTAAATGCATCTAAAAAGTTTATGTATCCAGGCTTCCCATTTAACACTTCTATAGGAAGTTCTCCATTTTTCATATAAATCTTTGATGGTTTTTGATTTGGATTACAGCCATACTTTAGTTCTAGTTCTCTTGCCATATACTCATCCCTCTCTATAATAAATTAATCATAAATTTGATTAATTACATATTAATTAAATTATTCGTACTAATAAAATTATATGGCATATTTATCCATTAATCAACTATATTTTTTAAAACACCTATCCCTTCGACTTTACATTCAACTACATCACCATGTTTTAGATATACTTGAGGATTCATTCCCATAGCTACACCAGCTGGAGTCCCAGTTGAAATTATATCTCCTGGTTTTAAAGTCATACCTCTTGATAAGTCACTTATTACAGTAGGTATATCAAATATAAAGTATTCTGTATTAGAATTTTGTCTTACTTCTCCATTTACTACACTGCTTATATCCAATTTTAAAGGATGTTCAAATTCTTCTTTATGTACTATGCAAGGTCCCATAGATGTATGTGTATCTAAACTTTTACCTCTAAACCATTGAACATGTTTATCTTGAAGTGCTCTTTCACTTATATCATTCACTATTGTATATCCAAATATATATTCATAGGCATCTTCTTTTGATATGTTTATACCCTCTTTGCCTATAATTACTGCAAGTTCTGATTCATAATCCAACTTTTCAACCAAATCTCCATGTAAGCTTATCTTATCATCCACTCCAATTATTTTATCTGCTCTCTTAGAAAAATAAATTGGATAATCTGGCATAACTACATTTTTTATAACTCCATCTGGGATTTCGTTGACATGGTCTCTATAGTTAAGACCTAGACATATTATATCTTTTTTAGGGCTTACAATTGGAGAACATAATTTCACCTCTTCTAATTTATAACACTTAACATTTTCAAATGAATTCTTCTTTATTGTTTCTAACTCTTCTGTAGATACATTTTCAATAAAATCATTCATATCCATATAGATTCTACTTAACCCTAAACTATTTATTTCATATATACTATTTGTTTCTGAATTAAATACACCTATTTTTTCTTCATTACTACTACAAAAAGTCACAAATTTCATTTTTATTCCTCCATTCAATAAGTTGATTAATATTATTTAATTTTTATCAGTTTATATAAATTGTAATAGATAATATTTATATGTCAATATATATTTATGTATTTTAAAAATATTCAAATAATTTCATGAGATTTATTAAATATTTTTACACAATTTCTCTATAAAAGATAAATAAAATAAGGTTGATTTAAAATTAATTTTAAATCAACCTTATAAAACATCCACTCTATTTAATTAAATTATCTGTCTAATAAATATAGCAAATAGACTTCTCAATAGTACACAAAGACCTACATCTTTGAATCTTGATTTAACAATCCCAAGTATAATACCAAAAACGGTACCTATCATAATTTTTGAGATAATTACTTCAAATGTATAACTAGAATTATTATACAAAATTATATAATTTCTTATAACATCCATATATCCTATATTATAAATCCCTGACAATATAGATGTTATACATATAATTTTACTCTTTGACTTTATAAAATTACTTAGATAGTTCCACAGATACTCTCTAAAAAACAACTCTTCAAATACAGGAACTATCAATACAGACAAAATCATCATAGTTATGTTAAAGAATAAATAGCCTTCTCTGCAATAGGTTGATACTATTGCTAAAGACAAAACTACTATAAAAAATATTAGCTTAAATTTTTTAATAAGTAGATTATTTTTATTTTCTTTAAAAGCTTCTGTGATTTTTCTATTTCTTATTTTGTTATACAAAGAATTATCATTTAAAAATAGAATTAATGATAAGCCAACTAATGTAAAAGAAATTAAGTTTATAATATTAAAATTTTCAAGAGTAAATTCAAATTGACTTAGAAGTACATAATTCAAAATCATCCTCAATATTTGAACTATAAACATCAATAAAATAGAATCTATTATACATTTTTTATAACTATACTTCATCCCAATTTAAATCACCCCATGTATATGCTAATCGTAAAGTCCATTTAATACTCTACTTACAGTTGCTTTACTCCAACTTGTTTCATTTGAAATTTCTTTATAACTTAAGCCATCTCTTCTTAAATTCTTTATATTATTTATATCATCATCAGTAATTTGCTTTTCTTTTGGCTTAAGACTATTTTTGTAACTTCTTAGTCTATCCAATTCGGATTTTAAACTTTCTACCTCAAACTGTTTTTTTTGAAGTTTACTCTCATAAGAATCTCTCATTTCATTAAATTCTTTAATGTAGTTTACTTTCCAGTCCTCATCAATTTTTGTTTTAAATATACCCATATTTTAACCTCCTTAGATTTTGTTACTCAAGTTATGTATCGATTATAAACATTAATTTCTATATTTATCTCTAAAATCCTTGTACATAACCACTAGATAAGTTAGTAAAATTCAGATATATTTTTACAATTTTAAGTATATATTAACAATATCAAAAAATATAATGTCTTAATACAACACATTATACATTAAAACTTATTAAAATGAACCTTTTCATACTCCAAATCAGAGTCACTATATGCTTTCTTTTCTTCATCAGGGTATCCTATAGAAATTATACATTCTACACTGTACTTATCAGGTACTTTAAGTTCTTCTCTAATATACTTATCAGCTTCTATATCATCATCATGCATCCTGTTTCTAACTTGTACCCAACAAGAACCTAAACCTAATTCATGAGCTTGAAGTTGTATATACGACGCAGCAATACTTGCATCCTCTATCCAAACATCATTTTTTTCTTTATCCCCAATAATTACAATAGCTAGAGGTGCATTTTTTAAGAAAAATCCACCACCTTTAGTTCTGCATTGAGATAAGTTAATTAACTTCTCTTTATCATTTACCACTATAAATTCCCACGTTCTAAGACCTTTTGATGATGGTGCTAAAAGAGCAGCTTTTAATATTTTATCTAGTTTTTCTTTTTCTACCTCAATATTTTTATACTTTCTGATACTTCTTCTTCTCTTTAGAAGTTCTATCATCTAAACCATCCCTTTCATAATATCATACACTAAGTCTATATAACATGCCCATTGGCATTGAAAATATATCCTCTATTCCTTATTTGATAAATCCTTTTTATAATATTTTATCATAACAATAGAAAGATTTCTCCTTCCCTAAGAAACTCATTTCCCCAATTTTAATAAAGCCACACTTTGTAAGAAATGCATTCATTTTTGAATTTATTGAATATGTATCGCTTTTTAAATATGATACACTATTTTCCTCAGCTAATTTTTCTGCAAAGTCAACTAATTTAGATGCTATTCCTTTCTTTCTAAAGCTTGGATTTACGGCCATTCTATGTATTACCATAGCTTTTTTATTAGAAGACCAATTTAAATCTACATATTCCTCTGGCTCCTCATAGTTAAGACATATAAATCCAGCTACATCTCCATCTATTTCATCTACATATAAATCTTGTTTCTTAATATCTGAAACAAAGTCTTTATCTGATGGATAATTTTCATCCCATTGTGTATTATTATAATCTTTCATTTCTTCTACTGTTGCTTTTATAATTTTCATAATTTTTTCTAAATCATTCATATTAGCTTTTCTAATCATAAAAATATCTCCTTATATTAATTTGCTATCTCTTTACTTTAAACCATTCTTTTTCCACATTCTTGCTCATTTTTTCTAATACTTTAGTTGCCATTTGTTTTTCTTCTTCTGTAAAATTTTCAAAACACATCTCTATACTTCTATTTTCTTCTTCAATTATCAGCTCATAAACTTCTAAAGATTTATCAGTAGGAGTTAAATTATACCCTCTTTTGTCAAACTCATCCTGCTTTTTATCTACATATCCTGCTTTTATTAGTTTTTGTATTGCTTTGGTTGTTGTAGCCTTATCTACCTTCAACATATTCGATAATTCAACAAGGTTCATACCAGGATTTTCACAGATTCGTGTCAAAAATGTAAATTGTCCTTTTTGCAACTTTAATTCCTTGTACTTTATATCATTTATAGAATTTACAGCTCTAGATAAAGCCCCTACTTCTCTTAATATATTACTTTCTAAATGCTTAATCAAACACACCTCCAATAAATGTATTTATTTTTAGTTGAAAGTTCAACTTTATTTAAATATTACCATATATTGGTTGAAAGTTCAATTAAAAAAATAGATTTTTTAATATTATTATTTCTATTTATTAAATAATGACAAACTTAAAAGCTGTTAATCGTCTCTAAAACAATTAACAGCTCTCTTTTAATACACATTATATTTTTATTATAAACATCATCTATCCAATGTATTTACACACTTCATCTGCAAACTCTGTAGTTGTGGCTGAACCGCCTAAATCCACAGTTAATTTACTTCCATCAAGAAATACCTTTTCTAAAGCTGTTTCTATCTTTTGTGCACTTTCATACTCACCTAAGTATCTAAGCATCATTACTGATGATTGAATAAGCGCTGTTGGGTTAGCTTTATTTTGACCAGCTATTTGTGGAGCACTTCCATGAACAGCTTCAAATATAGCACAATCTTTACCAATATTTGCACTTGGAATTATACCTAGACCTCCAACAAGCCCAGCACCTAAATCAGATAGTATATCTCCATAAAGATTCGGCATTACCATTACATCATAATTTTCTGGATTCAAAACTAAGTTCATAGCTGCTGCATCTACAATCAAATCATCATACTCTACATCATGTTTTGATGCTACTTCTCTAAATACATCTAAGAACAATCCATCAGACATTTTCATTATATTTGCCTTATGTATAGCTGTAACTTTTTTTCTTTTATTATCTTTAACATAGTTACATGCGAAATCAACTATTCTTTCACTTGCACCTCTTGTTATTATCTTTATACTTTCAGCTGCGTAATCACCTATTTTATGCTCTATTCCAGCATACAAGTCTTCTGTATTTTCTCTTACAACTACTAAATCAACATCTTCATATCTTGATTTGATGCCTTTAAAACTTTTAATTGGTCTTAAATTAACATATAAATCTAATGCCTGTCTTAGAGTTACATTTACACTTCTAAATCCTTTCCCTACAGGAGTAGTGATTGGACCCTTTATAGCTATTTTGTTCTTTTTTATACTATCTATAATATATTCAGGAAGTGGAGTACCATATTCTTCAATAACTGCCTCTCCTGCATTAACTTCTTCCCATTCTATTTCTACCCCAGTAGCTTCTACTACCTTTTTCATAGCTTTCGCAACTTCTGGTCCTATTCCATCTCCTGGTATAAGTGTCACTTTATACATTAAATATTCCCTCTTTTCATACTAATTAGATTGATTTTTAGTGTAATTTAATTTTCCACCAGCTTTTAATACATCAACTTCTTTTGCTGATAATTCCGCCTTAACTTTAAAAGAAGTTCCTTTAGTTGTGTTTTTAACTTCCAAAATTCCACTATCTAAATTATCCAAAATATTTGGTATCTCAAGATTATCTAAAAGAGATAAATTTTCATAATCTTTCTCATCACAGAACTCCATTGGAATTATACCACTATTTATTAAATTAGCTTTATGGATTCTTGCAAAGCTCTTTACTATTACCCCTTTTACACCCAAATATAATGGTGCTAAAGCTGCATGCTCTCTACTTGAACCTTGCCCATAATTATCTCCACCAACTATAAATCCACCATTATTGTCTTTTGCTCTTTGAGGAAATTCTGTATCTACAGTATTAAAACAATAGTTTGCAAGATATGGTATATTACTTCTGAAAGGAAGTAATTTAGCATTTGATGGCATTATATGGTCAGTAGTTATATTATCTTCTGTCTTTAGTATAATTTTTCCATCTATAGACTGACTTAACTCTGTATTAAGAGGGAAAGGTTTTATATTAGGACCTCTAACTACTTCTACATCACTACCTACATCAGCAGGTTTTATTATCATGCTATCATCTATTAAAAACTCATCTACATCTAAGTCTGTAAATTTAATATCAAATTCTCTTGGGTCTGTAAGTTCTCCTTTTATTGCACTTACTGCTGCCACTTCTGGGCTCACTAAGTATACTTGTGCTGATAAAGTTCCACTTCTTCCATAGAAGTTTCTATTGAAAGTTCTTAAAGACACAGAATCAGTACCTGGAGATTGCCCCATTCCTATACATGGACCACAAGAATTTTCTAATATTCTAGCTCCGGAACTTATTATATCTGCCAAAGCTCCATTTCTAGCAATCATCTCCATAACTTGTCTTGAACCTGGTGCTATTACCAAACTCACATTCTTATGTACCTTATTTCCTTTTAAGATTTGAGCTACTTTCATTAAGTCTTCATAAGAAGAATTTGTACAACTTCCTATTGCAACTTGGTCTATTTTAATTTTTCCTATGTTTTCAACTTCATCTACATTATCTGGGCTATGAGGTTTTGCAGCTAATGGTTTTAATTCATCCAAGTTTATAGTAATCTCTTCATCATAAACTGCATCTGCATCTGGTTTTAGCTCTATCCATGCATCTCCTCTTCCTTGACTTTTGAAGAATTCTAGCGTTTTTTCATCGCTTGGGAAGATTGAAGTAGTTGCTCCAAGTTCAGCTCCCATATTTGTTATTGTAGCTCTTTGTGGAACAGATAAACTTTTTACACCTTCTCCACCATACTCATAAACTTTACCTACTCCACCTTTTACAGTTTGTTTTCTCAATACCTCTAATATTATATCTTTTGAAGATACCATATTGTTTAATTTTCCAACTAGATTCACTTTACAGACTTTTGGTGCTTTTATATAGTATGCTCCTCCTGCCATGGCAAGAGCAACATCTAACCCACCAGCTCCAATTGACATCATGCCCACACCTCCAGCAGTAGGTGTGTGGCTATCAGAACCTAAAAGTGTATCTCCTGGTGTTGAAAATCTTTCTAAAAATACTTGATGGCAAATACCATTTCCTGGTTTAGAGAAATAAACTCCATATCTATCTGCCACTGTTTGTATATATTTATGGTCATCTGCATTTTCAAATCCTTGTTGTAACATATTATGGTCTACAAATGCTACACTTCTTTTAGTTTTTACTTTATCTATCCCCATAGCTTCTAATTGAAGATATGTCATTGTTCCAGTAGAATCTTGTGTCAAAGTTTGGTCTATCTTTATACCAATTGAGTTACCAGCAACAGCTTCTCCATCTACTATATGTTTTTTAATTATTTTATAAACTATATTATCTCCCATATTTTCCTCCTAAACAATTATATCTTAAATGTATGAACCTCTAACTGCTTCTTCCTCTGTTGTTTCCTTCTCATGTGCTAATATATCACAATATAATTGAAGAATTTCTTTGTCCATTAAACTTCTTTTTAATCTTATTGATGTAGCTCTTATAGCATTTAATAGTTTGGTAGCGTTTTCTGGAGAAATATACATTTCGTATTCACTCAACTTATTTACAACTGCAGCTCTTCCTGAATGTTTACCTATTACTATTTTTCTTTCAAGATTTACTTCACTTGGGTCAAATGGCTCATAGTTATGTGGGTCTTTTAATGCTCCATCTGCATGTATACCAGATTCATGTATAAACATGTTATCTCCAACTACTGGTTTCCATGTAGGAAGAATTCTCCCTGATGCCTGTGACACATACTCACATATTCCTCTAAATTTTCTAGTATCTATGTTATTTAAATCACATTTATAAATACACTTAAGTGCCATTAAAACTTCTTCTAATGCTGCATTTCCTGCTCTTTCACCTAATCCATTTACTGTAACTCCAACATAATTTGCTCCTGCTGCTATTCCTGCAAGTGCATTTGCAGTTGCCATTCCAAAGTCATTATGTGTATGCATTTCTATGTCAAAATTAGTTCTTTCATAAAGAGTTTCTATTGTATTCTTTATAGAAAAAGGATTCATAACTCCTACTGTATCACAGTATCTAAATCTATCTGCTCCTGCTTGTTTTCCAACTTTTATAAATTCAGTTAAGAAGTCTATATCTGCTCTTGAAGCATCTTCTCCATTTACTGAAACATATAATCCATTTTGCTTTGCAAATTCAACTGTTTTAGCCATATTTTCTAAAACCCAACCTCTAGAAGTTCTCAATTTATTTTCTATATGAATGTCAGATACTGATATTGATATAGCTACTGCATCAACGCCACAAGAAATAGATTCTTCAACATCTTTTATTACTGCTCTATTCCAAGCCATTATATCTGATTTTAAGTTTCTACTACATATGTGCTTTATTACATTTTTTTCATCTCCACCCATAGTAGGTATACCAACTTCGATTTGGTCAACACCTAGGTCACTTAACATTTCAGCAATCATTATTTTTTCTCTATTTGCAAAAACAACCCCAGCTGTTTGCTCTCCGTCTCTTAAAGTAGTATCTACTATTTTTATTTCCTTTGCTCTATCTTTTGATATAATGCACATATTAATGCCCCCCTTAGTATACTTTTAATTTTAAAAACATTCGCTTTTATTTTTCATTGATACCTCTAACTTATGATTATTTTTTTATTTTTTATTCATTTTAATTTCATTTGCAATTTATTTTTTTGCCTTTTCATATCTTGTAATCTATTATATTACTTTATATCATTTATTGCACTATATTTTTTCTTTTTTGTGAAAACTTCTTAAAAATGAAAGTTATTATGTTTTTCTTGCATTTTAATTTAATTTTTAAATAGGTTTATTTTCAAAAAACCTTTAAAAATAAACCTATAAAATTCCTACTAAAATTTAATTTAAGATACATTCCATTTTAAAGTATCTTCATGTATTTCTAAACTATATAAATAATAATCAAAAAAATTACTAAAAATACTTACAAATATGATATTATTAATTGATTAATAAAAAAGAAAATTTTTCATGAAAGGTAAGATAATAATGGATTTCAAAAGCTTAGGGATTAGTGAAAATACAATAAATATTCTAGGAAAATCAGGAATAACAGCACCTACACCTATACAAAAAGAAAGTATTCAATTGATAAAAGAAGGAAAAGATGTTATAGCAGAGGCTCAAACTGGTACAGGAAAAACACTTGCTTTTTTGCTTCCAATATTTGAAAATATATCATTAGATATAGATGATATACAAGTACTTATACTCTCTCCAACAAGAGAACTAGCTATTCAAATAACAGAAGAAGCTATAAAACTTAAAGAATCTAAAGACGTAAATATTCTAGCAGCTTACGGAGGAAAGGATATTGGTTCTCAAATAAAGAAACTAAAAGGAAATATCCATATGATTATAGCTACACCAGGTAGACTTTTAGACCATCTAAATAGAAAAACGATTGACCTTAGTAAGTTAAAAACTTTTGTTTTAGATGAAGCAGACCAAATGTTGCTTATGGGATTTAAAAATGAAGTTGAAGCTATTTTAAAAGAAACTTCAAACAAAAAGCAAACATTATGCTTTTCTGCAACTATGAATTCTCAAGTAAAAAAATTAGCTTATAGATATACGAAAAACCCAGTTATAGTTTCTATTCAAAAAGAAGAAATTACTCTTAATAATATAAAACAAGAAGTAGTAGAAACTACAGATAGAAAAAAACTGGATGCTTTATGTAAAGTTTTAGATGAAGATAATCCTTTTATGGCAATAATATTTTGTAGAACTAAAAGAAGAGTTGACAATCTTGAAGAAGCACTTGCTATAAGAGGATACAATTGTCAAAAACTGCACAGTGATATTGCTCAATCAAAACGTGAAAGAATAATGAAATCATTTAGAAATTTAGATATACAATACTTAATAGCTACAGATGTTGCTTCTCGTGGTCTTGATATATCTGGAGTTAGTCATATATATAATTATGATTTGCCAGAAACATCAGAGGACTATATCCATCGTATTGGTAGAACTGGTAGAGCTGGCGAAGAAGGCTATACATGTGCTTTTATTGACCCTAAAAATGAACGAATGCTAAGTGAAATAGAAACAGCTATAGAATCTAAAATTAGTAGAAGAATTATAGAATTGTAATATATAGACTACTTAAAATGCCAATAGTATATAAACACTATAATATACAGAAAGTAGGTATCAACTTTTTCTTTATTATAATACTATTTTATATTGTATAAAAAAGCTGTAACCTTTATGATTACAGCTTTTTCTATCTATTATTAATTTTATATTACCTGTTTCCAAGTTGTTTAATATTAAATTTTACAAATAATCTCAATAAATATACTCAACTATTATTTATAATATTCTTTTTAAGAATACTTTTGATATTTCATCTACCTCTGCTTCACATTCCCATTTAGTTGGATTTTCAGCGATTCTCTTAACAAGTGGAATTATAGGTTCAAGATTTTTATCTACAAACAGTGGCAAAAGACATGAAATTATCCAATATTTCCAGTCATCATCGTCTTCTGAAAGAACATCCATTATTAATGGAGTAATTAACTCTTGATGTAGAGCCAAAACAGGTAAAATTTCTTTTGCAACAGGCCAGTTATAATCTTGCATCCATTCCAATAATCTATAACAAATCGGCCTTATGTCTTCATCAGATAATAATTTTAATTTTTCGATATTACTATTATCAGATTTATCTTTAGGGAGCAATTCTTCAATATTTTCCATAACTTAATTCTCCTAATAAATATATTATGTTCTTATATTTTCCAAATTTTAATTTATCAATTTATTTTTCAACCCTATTTTATCATATTTAAATAGTAATATACTCTATTTTTTTGACTATATTTTCGACTTATTAATTAAACTATCTCTTTTATTTAAAGTACTACTCACCTTATAAATTTTCAATATTTTCGTTTAATTCGGCTGGCCATTTAGCTTCTGGATGTTCCTTTGCAAATTTCTTATTCTTATAATGACCTAATGTAAGGAAAGGAATTACTATAGTGAATAGACCCAAATAGCCACAATATCCATATCCGTATTTAACTATATTACTTAATCCTGTAAGAGATATAAGCATTGACACTATCATTATTGCACAGGCTGTAAATACCCTTCTTTTCATTTTTGAAGAAAGGAAAGAAAGTGCTTTATGGTCTTCAAATCTATTTACAAGACCAAATATGGTAGTTACTCCTGTAGACATTAAGCAAAGGAATAATGCAACATTATAAATTATATATATAGTATTATTTCCAGATTGACTTGCAACATAAAGAGTAGGAAGTGTTGTTTGACCAGCAGCAGTAAATTCTTTATACCATCCCATTAACATAGTTACAGCAAGCCCTAACGCAACTGCATTCATAATAAATGAAACTACCATTGCTTTAGTCGCTTCTTTTGAGTTTTTAAGAAGTGGTCTTGAACATCCTGCAAGTGTAGGTATAACAACTGACTGAAAACCTGCATAAATAAAGGTATTGAGTATTGGCTTGATATATCCTGGTGTGAAACTAGTTCTATTTGATAATATTCCTGTTATTTCTGGTACCTTAGCTTTTATTCCTACAATAAAAATAGTAAGTGTACATATTAGTATAGCTATTGTCATTGCTGTAGCTGCTTTAGATACAAGCATAGCTCCAAATATAGTAAAGGCAAGAAGTACGATTCCTATAATAAATACAGATACAAAATAATTCATACCTATACTTTGGAATACTGCTGCTGCACCTGCTATTACAGCACTTACGGCTATTAAAACCATTAGATAGTAATATATTTCCCATATTATTTCAAGTTTTGGATATGGACTCCAAAGTTCACAAAATAAATCCTTATAATTCCTACAATTATTATTATTATACATTATAATAACTTCTCTCATAGTAGCAGTAAGTATAATCATTGCTAAAACTGCCATGAGTGGTGCTGTCCATCCATACTGCACATAATACTGAGTTTCTTGATTCCCTGTAGCAAATCCTCCTCCAGCATGAGAGCTAAAAAGAACACTTGCAACTCCAAAAATAGCTAAAATAGAGCCTGTTGCTTTTGCTTTTTTTACATTTTTTTGCATGAAACCATCCTCCCCTAAAAATTATAACGAAAGTTTATTTTTTAACACTTTCTTGATAAAACAATAACATTTTTGTTTCTTAAATTCAACCTGATTTTTCCAATAAATTAGCATTTATAGTTTATCTTTCACCTTATATTAAATATTTTTGATATATTTATTTTGTTTTTTAACTTATATTTAAATCTTTTTGTTTTTTATTCTTATGAAATGTCTTTTTTGATGTTAAATTTTATACAAATCATTTTT
>NZ_JBJODK010000023.1:0-9194 GCF_045900275.1 Clostridioides sp. GD02367
ATTTGCAATAAAGTTTAATATTAAATAGAATATAAAATCAATATTGATTTATAATAAGATAAAATATAGAATTATATAGTATAGGTAAAGTTTTTGATTTAGAAAGAAGGTGTAATATGAATTCTGATGAAAGAAGAAGCAAATTAATAGATATTTTAAAAGAATCTAAGTGCCCTGTAAAAGGTGGAATGCTAGCTGAGATATTAAATGTAAGTAGGCAAGTAATAGTACAAGATATAGCCCTTATAAGAGCTAGAGGATTTGAAATAATAGCTACACCTCAAGGATATATAATATATAATCAACCATATTTTACAAAGCAAATAAAATGTAAGAATCACAGGAATTCTAAAGAAATTTATGATGAATTAAAGATTATTGTAGATTTAGGTGGAATTGTTAAGGATGTCATCGTAAATCATCCAACATATGGTCAGATAACTGCAGAGCTTAATATTTACTCTAAAATGGATATAGATAATTTTATGAAGAAGGTTGAGACAAATGAATTTAAACAGTTATCAGTTCTAACTGAATGTAGTCATATTCATACAATTGAGACACTAAAAGAAGAGACTATAGAAGTTATAACAAAAGAATTAGAGGACAGAGGAATATTATCATAAGGAGGAGTTAAATGAATTTTTTATCATTAGCTAAGACTGCTTCAACAAATAGTAATATAACTAAAAGAACTTTAGAAAATATGCTTAATAACTTTAGTGATAATATACCAAATATTATATATGCAATAATCGTATTTGTAATAGGTATCTATATATCTAGGATAGTAAAAAAGATGGTTTCAAGGTTTTTAATCAAATATGGAATGAGCAAAGGTGTAAATAATTTCATTGTATATGGAATATACATATCTATGTTATCTATTATATCATTGATAAGCTTGGGTATTATAGGGATACAAACTACATCAGTTGTAGCTGTATTAGGAGCTGCTGGATTTAGTATAGGTTTAGCATTTAAAGAAATATTATCAAATTTAGGTTCAGGTATGATTATTTTATTTTTTAAGCCATTTAATATAGGCGATTATATTCAAGGCTCAGGTGTAGAAGGTACAGTTTCTGATATACAAATATTTAGTACTGTTCTTAAAACCCCAGATAATAAAACCATAATTATACCAAACTTTCAATTGACAAGTAACAATATAATTAATTACACACATCAAAATAAAAGAAGGATAGATTTTTCATATAATATTTCATATGATAGTGATATCGATGTAGTTAAGTCCATATTGAATGAAATTTTTATAAATGAAAAAAGGATATTGGATGACCCAAAACCAATTATAGGTTTAAACTCTATAGGAAACAACACTATGCAAATAGTTGCTAGACCATGGGTTAAAACTGATGATTACTGGGATGTTTACTTTGATGTAATGGAAAAAGTCAAAAATAAATTTGACGAAAATAATATAAAAGTCCCATTTGTTCCTTCCTCATTATTATTTAATAATATGAGCAATTTAAATACAATGGATAAAAGATAGAATTTCAATTAAGTAAAAAAGTGAATTTAATATAAAAAATTAAAGAAAATTCTAAAAAAATTTGAATAATAGTATTGAAAGATGTTAATATATATAATATAATGATTATCAAATAAAACAATTAGTTAAAAAGCGGTGAAGGAAAATAGTAAAAAACAGATTGTATTCAGAGAATGAGTGGATGGTGAGAACTCATTACAATGGTTTTTGAATCTACTCTAGAGCTTCTAGTTAAAGCTAGACGGTTTACCTACGTTATAGGTCTGAGAGGATTATACGTTTTAGTATAATCAATTAGGGTGGCAACGCGGATAAAAGATTTTCGTCCCTTTTATAGGGTAAACGGAGGTCTTTTTTTATTTTTCAAATTTGTTTAAATTAAAAGTTTACAGCTAGAATACTTGTAAATTAATTGGAATTATAATTTATATTATCAAAATTATTAGGAGGAATTAATATGTTAGATATTAAAAGAATAAGAGAAAATTTAGATGATATCAAGAAAGCTATGGAAAGAAGAGGCGAAAGAGAATTTGACCTTGATGCTGTGGTTGAATTAGATAATAAAAGAAGAGAGATACTTCAAGAAGTTGAGGTTATGAAAAATGAATTAAATGTAAATTCTAAAAACATACCACAATTAATAAAAGAAGGCAAAGATGTAACAGAAGAAAAAGCAAGATTAAAAGAGTTATCAGATAAGATAAAAGGTATTGATGAGAAAGTAAAAGAAGTAGAAGCAAAAATGGAATACACATTGATGAGAATACCAAATGTTCCTCATCCAGAGGTTCCACAAGGCGAAACAGATGAAGATAATGTTCAAATAAGAACTTGGGGAGAACCTACTAAATTTGATTTCGAACACAAAGCACATTGGGATATTGGTACTGGTCTAGGTATATTAGATTTTGAAAGAGCTGGAAAAATAACTGGTTCAAGATTTACTTTATATAGAGGTTTAGGTGCTAGATTAGAAAGATCTTTAATGAATTTCTTTTTAAATACTCATACAGCTAAACATGGATATACAGAAGTTTTACCTCCATTTATGGCTAATAGAAATAGTTTTATAGGTACTGGTCAACTTCCTAAATTTGAAGAAGATATGTTCAAGATAGAAGGATTAGAGTATTTCTTAATACCAACAGCTGAAGTACCTGTTACTAATATACATGCTAATGAGATATTAGATGTTGCAGAACTTCCAATTAAATATTGTGCATATACTCCTTGTTTTAGATCTGAGGCAGGTTCAGCAGGAAGAGATACAAGAGGTTTAGTTAGACAACATCAATTTAATAAAGTTGAGTTAGTTAAGTTTGTTAAACCAGAAGATTCTTATAATGAATTAGAATCATTAACTCATGATGCTGAAACTATGCTACAAATGTTAGGTCTTCCATATAGAGTTGTAAAAATATGTACAGGGGATTTAGGATTTACAGCTGCATTTAAATATGATTTAGAAGTTTGGATGCCAAGTTACAATAGATATGTAGAGATATCTTCTTGTTCAAACTTTGAAGATTTCCAAGCAAGAAGAGCAGGAATAAGATTTAAAAGGGATAAAAAATCAAAAGCAGAATATGTTCACACTTTAAATGGTTCTGGATTAGCTATAGGAAGATGTCTAGCAGCTATACTAGAAAATTATCAGCAAGCAGATGGTTCTGTAGTAGTTCCTGAAGAATTAAGACCTTACATGGGTGTTGATGTTATAAGATAATACTCTATTGATATTATATGTAGAAATATATTTTGATGTAAAAGACATACTATGAATGAACAATAAATTAAAAAGCTATGAAATTATTAAATTTCATAGCTTTTTTATGTGAATTTATATAAACAAATATCTATCATAAAATGCTAAACATCTTTATAAATCAACACTTATATAAATGGATAAAGATTATTTTGGAACTAATTTAAATAAAATATAGAGATATCTATTAATAATTAAATAAACAAAATAAAATTAAGTTGAATTATAAAATGAATTATGATAAGATAAGTTTGTTATAAGTTTTGGGAGGAATTATGGAAAGTTCATTTTATATGAAAGAAGCATTAAAAGAAGCATATAAAGCATATAATAAAAGAGAAACACCAATAGGAGCTATCATAGTTAAAGATAATCAAATAATAGCTAGAGCTCATAACCTTACAGAAACGTTAAAAGATTCTACAGCTCATGCAGAGATTTTAGCAATAAAGCAAGCATCAGAAAAAATAGGTGGTTGGAGGTTGACTGATTGTGATTTGTATGTTACAATGGAACCTTGCATAATGTGTAGTGGTGCAATAGTTAATTCTAGAATAAAAAAGCTTATAATAGGGACAAGACATATAAAAAATTCATATATAGAAAAACAACATGAGTTTAAATTAGATTATTTTAATAATAATAATGTAAAAGTGGCTTTTGATGTTTTGCAAGAAGAATGCTCGATCATATTGCAAGAATTTTTTAAGGCATTAAGAAAAAGAGATTAAGGAGAGATGGTCGAGTGGTCGAAGGCGCTCGCCTGGAAAGCGAGTATATGGGTAAAACTGTATCGTGGGTTCAAATCCCACTCTCTCCGCCAGAAACAATAAAAGTAATTAAATATGGTTGTAATTTTGCTGTACTAGATGGGGAGGTAGCGGTGCCCTGTAACCTGCAATCCGCTATAGCAGGATTGAATTCCATCTAAAGGCTTATTTTCTGTAGGGCCGCCCTAAATAAGTGGTGTTGATGCTTAGGTCCTGCGCAATGAAAGCTCATGAACCCCGTCAGATCCGGAAGGAAGCAGCGGTAAGTGATCACTTTTGTGTGCCGCGGGGGTGCCTAAGTTGAGCTAACTGTTTTGGTAACGCCTATGGAATTAAGTCGATAGATGGTGTACAGCATTTAATATATAAAAGACTAATCCCTTAGATAATGAGGGATTTTTTTATTAATTTTACTAAAGAGAGGTAAAAAGATGCATAAAGCATTATATAGAGCATATAGACCACAAAAGTTTGAGGACGTTATTGGTCAAGATCATATTATTAAGACTTTAAAAAATCAAATATACAATGATAATATAGGACATGCTTATTTGTTTTGTGGGACAAGAGGTACTGGTAAGACATCTACTGCAAAGATTTTTTCAAGGGCAGTTAACTGTTTAAATAAAATAAATGAAGAACCTTGTAATGAGTGTGAGATATGTGAATCTATATTAAAGGACAATACAATGGATGTTGTAGAAATAGATGCAGCATCAAATAACAGTGTGGATGATATAAGAGAACTTAGAGAAAGTGTGAAATATTCTCCAGCTAATGCTAAATATAAAGTATATATAATAGATGAGGTTCATATGTTGTCTCAAGGAGCTTTTAATGCACTATTAAAAACATTAGAAGAGCCTCCATCATATGTAATATTTATATTGGCTACTACTGAACCTCACAAGATACCTGCAACTATTTTATCGAGATGCCAAAGATATGATTTTAAAAGAGTTACAGTTAAGGACATGACTCTTAGAATGAAAAGGATTTGTGAAGATGAAGGAATTGATATAGATGATAAAGCTCTTAATTTAATAGCTAGGAATTCTCAAGGAGCGCTTAGAGATGCTCTTAGTATATTAGACCAATGTATATCATTTGGAGAGAATAAAATAGATTATAAAGATGTTGTTGAATTGATGGGAAGCGTCAATATAGAGCAGTTATTTGAATTGTCTCAATGTATTGTGGAACAAGATACTAAAAAATCTCTAGAGATATTAAATGAATTTGTTTTATGGGGGAAAGATATAAGAAACCTTATAAATGATTTGATTGACCATTTTAGAAATTTAATGGTATGTAAGGTGTCATCAGAATTAGATGAAATAATTTCATTGCCAGAAGAAACTATAGAACAACTTAAGTTTCAATCTGAAAACATAGATATAAACGATTTGATAAGAATTTTAAATGTATTATCAATAACTCAAGATGATATAAAGTCATCTTCAAATCCAAGAGTTTTAGTGGAAATAACTATGATGAAAATTGCTCAACCAATGTTTGATGAAAGTAAGGAAGCTCTTATTAAAAGAGTTGAAAACTTAGAAAAAATGATTGAATCGGGAAGTTTTAAAGTTTTAAAACAGGGCAATAACAAAGAAAAAGAAGATGATGTCAATAGAGAAATAGATGTAAATAAAGAAAGTGTAGTTTATGAAGATGTAAAAAATGAGGATGTTATACTTATAGAGTCATCTTGGAAGAATATACTTAAACAAATTAAAAAAGATAAAAAAATGCCAATATATGCACTTTTAAGTGAGGTAAAAAGTTTTAACGTATATTCTAATATGTTGTATGTTATATTTGATGATAAATTTGATTTCGCGAAAACTAGACTAAGCTCCCAAGATACAATAACTTATTTAGAAAAAACAATAAGAGATGTTTTAAATAGAAGTTTTAGTGTGAAAATAGTATTGACATCAGAGGTCAAAGATATAAATCTTGAAGTTAAAGAGAAAAAGGATATTGGTGAAGAGATATTAAAGAACATAGTAGATGAAGAGATATTAGAAATAAAAGATAGTATTGATGAAAATGAAAGTAAATAATAAAATATTATTATGATATAATAATAAAATGAAAATAAGTTTAGGAGGAATAGTATTTATGGCTAAAAAAGGTTTTGGAGGCGGAATGATGCCTGGTGGTGGAAATATGAATAATTTATTAAAGCAGGCTCAAAAGATGCAAGAAAATATGCAAAAAGCTCAACAAGAGTTAGAAAATAAAGAAGTAGAAGCCTCAGTTGGTGGAGGAGCAGTTACTGTAAAGGTTAATGGTAAAAAAGAAGTTTTGGATATAACTATTAAGCCAGAAGTAGTTGACCCAGATGACATAGAAATGTTACAAGATTTAGTTTTAAGTGCGATAAATCAAGCATTGAGAAATATTGATGATATACAAGCAAATCAAATGAATAAGGTAACTGGAGGTATGAATATACCAGGGTTATTCTAGTAGGTGATATTTATGCAAGTTTATACAGGTCCAATAACGAGACTTATAGAAGAATTTTCAAAGCTTCCTGGAGTAGGAAGAAAGACTGCTCAAAGATTAGCATTTCATATAATTAGTATGAATACTAATGATGTGGAAGCTTTATCTAAGGCTATTATAGATGCAAAAAGAGAAATAAGATATTGCTCAATTTGTTGTAACATAACAGATACAGACCCATGTAGTATGTGTTCAAATAAAAGTAGAGATTCAAGTGTCATATGTGTTGTAGAAGATCCAAGAGATGTAGCAGCTATGGAGAGAACGAGAGAATTTAAAGGTAAATATCATGTATTAAATGGAGTGATTTCTCCAATGGATGGAATTGGACCAGATATGCTAAAAATAAAGGAGCTTATACAAAGGCTTGGCAATCAAGATGTCAAAGAGATAATAATGGCAACAAATCCTACAATTGAAGGAGAAGCTACAGCTATGTATATTGCTAGATTAGTAAAGCCAATGGGAATTAAAGTTACTAGGATAGCTCATGGTCTTCCTGTTGGAGGAGATTTAGAGTATGCAGATGAAGTTACAATATCAAAAGCATTAGAAGGTAGAAGAGAAATATAAAAATCGAGGTTAATACCTCGATTTTTGTAATTTTTTGGTGTTAAATTCAAATTAATTTTGATTTAGATTTATTGAATAAATTTCTTCTGTATTGTATAATTTGTTGTATAAATCATTTAAAAATTTTGATAGGGGTGCAACATGAAACCAATTATGAACTTAGAAGAACATAATGCAATGAAAGAAAAAAGAGTTAAAAAAATGAAATCGAAAGATAAACCTAAACATGATGATTTTGATGATATAAGTTTTTCTAATAAGAAAAAAACTAAGAAAACTGCACGTAACAAAAACACTGAATTCAGAAATAATTATAAAAACTATCAGTATGATTATGAAGAAGACTTTTATGAACCAATTTAATATTAAATAATTAGAAAATAAAAAATCCCTAATAGATAATATATACTATAGGGATTTTATTTATTTTATCAATTAGAAATTATACTTAAAATCAAATTAGCTATATTTTGTGCTGAATTTGATTTTCTTATTGATTTAATATTTCCTTTTAACATCTCTAATCTACTTGGGTCATCTATTAGAACCTTTAATAATATTGATAAATTATATTTCTTTGTAGTTCTAAGTGCAGCACCACAATTGGATAAAAAGTCTAGATTTTCTTCTTCTTGTCCAGGTATGTAATATGGAACTATCATAGGTACATCTTTTAAAAGTGCTTCAGTTGTAGTAAGTCCTCCAGGTTTACTTACTAATACATCTATAGAAGCTAAGATATCATTCATTTTATTAGTATATCCAAGAACACATACATTTTTATTATGAGAACGAGATATAAGTTTTTTTTCTATTTTTTCTTTCAAGTTTTCATTCCTACCAGTTATCACAAGTATCTGAAAGTCTCTATCAGTGTCTAATAACTCATCTAGTGTTTCTTTTATATTTCCAGCTCCAAAGCTACCACCCATAAGTAAAACTGTCAATTTATCAGGCGATAAATTTAACTCAGAAAGAACAACTTCTTTATCCCTATGGGAAAGAAATGATTTCTCTACAGGAATTCCAAAGGTTCTAATTTTGCTAGATTCAACTCCATCAAATACCAATAATTCTTTTACATATTCATGACCAACTATATAATAATCAATTTCATTTTGTATCCATGTAGAATGTGTAGTATAATCAGTTAATACAGAAATAAGTGGAGGAACATTAATCGTGTTTGTGTGATGTTTATAAAAATACTCTGTATAAGTATTTGATTCATTATTATGTAAGTTAAAGTTTTTTTTCAATGTACTAAGAGCAATCATTGGAAAAGGATGTGTTCCAATAATTAAATCTGGTTTTGTATTTCTAATAAGTTTTTTAAATTTTTTTGCCATAAATGTTATTATTAAATTGTCTTTAAATTCATTTTTTGATAAAAGATTCGTTTCAGATAATCTATATACACTGCCATATGCTTTAGGTGTATATATAGCAGATTTTTCATATCCTCTTGAAATTATCTTATCCATTGTGTTATTAACTAATTTTAAACTATCTATTATTTCACATTCAATTGGTTCTCCATCAATTGTTTTGGAAGTAAGCTCTTCTTTAATAGCTAGAGCAGCTCTATTATGTCCACCACCAGTGGAAGCAGACATGATTAATACTTTTTTGCTCATAATAAAATCCTCCTAAAATGTAGCATAGTATTTGTGTGATATTATATTTTGATATATATAAATTGTCATTGTAAATCAAATTATTAATAAATTATTTTTTAATATTAATCTAATACAAGATTACAAAAATTACAAGTGAAAGAAATGTAAATTAATCTTAGAAAATATATGCTATTATAAATATCTATTACAAATAAAAAATTTAATTATAGAATAAAAAGGAAGATTGAGCATAGAATATATATTAGTTTTATGAAATAAACACTTCTAAACAGTATTAAATTTAAAAATTTGAATATAAAAAATATCTGAGAAATAAAAAATTAAAAAAAATGAAAAATTATATTGACTTGGATAAATAAAGGTGATATAGTATTACTTGTCCTTGAAAAAAGGAAAAAGAAATAAAC
>NZ_JBJODK010000024.1:0-5406 GCF_045900275.1 Clostridioides sp. GD02367
AATCTTTTTATTATAATAAATTAACTTAGCACTTTAATTCAACATTTTACTTAATTCAATATTTTAATTAAAAAATAAAGCTACTGATTTTTAAATCAGTAGCTCTTTTGTTTTTTATCTAATATTTTAGTTAAGTTAGTAAATAAAAATCTTATATACTCATTTGGGATATTAACCATCATTTAATTTAAATTGTTATTATGCCATTATTTTATATACAAACTCTTTTAGTTTATCTAATCCAGATAAGAACGTATTTTCACTGCAAGCATAAGATATACGAATATATTTATCCATACCAAATGCTATTCCAGGAACAACTGCAACGTTATATTCTTCTAAAAATTGATTACAAAATTCTATAGAAAAGCTATCTTTATACTTAAATCTCTCAGATACTTTAGAGAGGTCTATAAATGCATAAAATGCGCCATTTGGATTTACATATCCTACATTTTCGATAGAGTCTAATTTTGATGTAATTAAGTCTCTTCTAGACTTATATGTCTTAACCATATTATCTATATCAGCTGAGCAATCTTTTAAGGCTCCATATGCTATGTATTGTGCTGTTAAACTTGGATGAGATATAAGATGTCCCTGTATAGAACTCATTGCTTTAGCAATGGTTTTATTAGATGCTGTATATCCCAATCTTAATCCAGTCATTGCAGCAGATTTAGAAAAACCATTTACAGTTATTGTTATATCTTTAGCTTCTTCACTTAATGAGGCAATTGATGTAAATTCCCCATCATAGCATATTTTTTCATATATTTCATCTGCTAAAATATATATTTTATTTTCTATACATACATCTACAATTTCTATTAATTCATTTTTTGTATAAATGCTACCAGTAGGATTTGAAGGATTATTTATTACAAGAATTTTTGTTTTATTTGTTATAGATTTTTTAAGCTCATCTTTTGTTAACTTGAATCCATTTTCTTTTTTAGTATCGATGAAAACTGGTACAGCATTTACTAATTTAACCATTTCAGGATAACTAACCCAATAAGGTTTTGGCAATAATACTTCATCGCCCTCATCTGTTAAAGCTAGCAAAGTATTCGTTATAGAGTTTTTTGCTCCACTTGATATAACTATTTCATCTATTGAATATTTACAATTATTTTCATCAATAAGTTTTTTACAAATTTCCTCTCTAAGTATTTTTAACCCTGGAACTAAATCATATTTAGTACAATCTTTATTTAAAGAGTCAATACCATAAGCTTTTGCATTATTAGGTACGTTGAAATCAGGTTCTCCTATACTAAGATTTATTACTTTAATTCCGTTGTTTTCCATTTCTTTAACTTTTGAACTAATACCTATTGTGTAGGATGGAGTTATAAAGTTTAGTCTTTTTGATAACATAAAATGCCTCCTTTTAAATTATTATTTATATTATACGACAGTTTTAAAGAATTTACATAAGGAAATTTGTAGATATATACATTAATGTACATGAAATTATACGTTTTTTGCCTAAAATTAGTGTAAAAAAAAGAGAAAAAATTTTTGACTCTCAGAGTTGTTAGAAACGCTACTGTTCAAAATATCTAGATAGTATTTGCAATGACTTGCGTAAGTTTGACTATTATGTACAAATTTGGTAATCTTAATATAGAAATTATTAAGATAATCCCTTTAACTTAGTTGAAGGGGATTTTTTTAGACTTAATATACTACATATAGTGGTATGTAGATTAATAAAATACAATATATAGTAATAGGAGGTTTTTTTAATTGGTTGAATTCGTGAAAAAAAGAGATGGAAGAGTAATCCCATTTAATGAAGATAGAATAACAAGAGCTATATTTTTAGCAGCGACAAATGTTGCAGAAAGGGAAGGAATAGTACCTGATTATAAATTATCTGAGCAATTAACTCAGGAAGTAATAAGATTTTTAAATCATAAATATTCAGAAACAGTTCCAAGTGTTGAGGATATTCAAGACTCAGTAGTTAAGATTCTTATAGAAACTGGTCATGCAAAAACTAGTGAAGAATACATAATATATAGAACTGAAAGAAGTAGAATAAGAAATTCAAAAACAAGACTGATGAAGGCAATAGAGGAGATTACTTTTGAGGATGCAGAAGATGCAGACATAAAAAGAGAAAATGCAAACATTAATGGTAATACAGCTATGGGGACTATGCTACAATACGGAAGCACTGTATCTAAAGAATTTTGTAAGACTCATATATTAAAGCCAGAACATTCTTTTGCCCATGAGAATGGAGATATACACATACATGATATGGACTTTTTAAATATGGGTACATTAACTTGTTGCCAGATAGATGTTAAAAAACTATTTAATGGTGGATTTTCAACAGGACATGGTTTTTTAAGAGAACCACAAGATATAATAAGTTATGGAGCATTAGCTGCAATCGCTATACAAAGTAATCAAAATGACCAACATGGAGGTCAAAGTATACCATTTTTTGATTATGGATTGGCTGAAGGTGTATATAAGACCTTTAAGAAATTCTACATAGGAAACTTAGCTAAAGCATTGAAATTATTTAAAGGAATTGAAAATAATGATGCAATAAAGAACATAGTATATAATACAGAAAAAGAAACAAATAAAAAGGTTGGTCTTAAAAGAGAGGAATTATATATAAACTCAGAAAAAAAGAAATTGATAGAAACTTTTGATATTGATGAAGAACTTGCAAATAACATGCAAAACTTTGCATTTGAAGAATCATATAGAGAAACTGATAAAAAAACATACCAATCTATGGAAGCATTTATACACAATTTAAATACAATGCATTCTAGAGCAGGTGCACAGGTTCCATTTTCAAGTGTGAACTTTGGAACAGATATTTCTGAAGAAGGAAGGATGGTAACTAAGAATCTTTTACTATCTCAAGAAAGAGGACTAGGTAATGGAGAAACGCCAATTTTTCCAATTTTAATATTTAAGGTTAAAGAAGGAGTAAATTTAAATCCTGAAGACCCTAATTATGATTTATTTAAATTATCATGCAGAGTATCAGCTAAAAGACTATTTCCTAATTTTAGTTTCTTAGATGCGCCTTTTAATGCTAAATATTACAGAAAAGGTGAACCAGATACAGAAGCCACATATATGGGTTGTAGAACAAGAGTACTTAGTAATGTATGTGGTTCAGAAACAGTTAGTGGTAGAGGAAATATATCTTTTACTACAGTTAATTTACCAAGATTGGGTATAAAGCATGGCATTGTAAATGATGAGAAAGCTAATTTAGATAGTTTTTTTGAAGAATTAGATGAAAAGATAGACTTAATTATAGAGCAATTATTAGAACGTCTTGAGGTTCAAGGAAATAAAAAAATGAAGAATTTCCCATTCTTGATGGGTCAAGGTGTATGGAAAGGTTCTGATGATTTAGGACCAGAAGATACACTAAAAGAAGTAATAAAGCAAGGAACATTGACAATTGGATTCATAGGTTTAGCAGAATGTCTTATTGCTCTTATGGGTAAACATCACGGAGAAAGCAAAGAAGCCCAAGAATTAGGATTAAGAATAGTGTCACACATGAGAGCTAAAATGGACGAAGCCACAGATAAATATAAATTAAACTTCTCTTTAATGGGTACACCAGCGGAAGGTCTTTCAGGTAGATTTACTAAAATAGATAAAAAAGTATATGGAGAGATTAAAGGTATAACAGACAAAGAATATTATACTAATTCATTCCATGTACCAGTTTATTATAATATAAGTGCATATGACAAAATTGAGATAGAAGCTCCATATCATGAACTGACGAATGCAGGTCATATAACATATGTGGAATTAGATGGAGATCCATCAGATAATCTAGAAGCTTTTGAAACAGTTATAAAAGCTATGAAAGACTTAGGTATAGGATATGGAAGCATAAATCATCCTGTAGATAGAGATCCAATATGTGGATTTTCAGGTGTAATAGGAAGTAACATATGTCCTGTATGTGGAAGAAATGAAGATGAAAGTGATATCAAATTTGAAAGAATAAGAAGAATAACAGGTTACTTAGTTGGTACAGTTGACAGATTTAATAATGCAAAAAAAGCTGAAGTAAGAGATAGAGTAAAGCATAGATAGTTTTATTTGGAGGAATAAGTTATGAAAATAAGAATGTCATCTACTATAAGCCATGACAGTATAGTTGATGGACCAGGATTAAGGATGGTAATATGGACTCAAGGATGTATCCATAATTGCAAAGAATGCCATAATCCTCAGACACATGATTTATGTGGGGGATTTTACATGGATACAGAAGAAATTATAAATAAGATAAAATCATTAAAGTTACAAAAAGGTATTACATTATCAGGAGGAGAACCATTTTTACAGCCAGAACCATTAGAAGAAGTAGCAAAAGAAGCTAAAAGAAATGGACTGGATGTATGGTCATATACTGGATTCACATTTGAGCAGTTATTAGATAAAAAAAATAGTAGATATTTTAAAAATTTAAATTTACTAAAACAAATTGATATTTTAGTAGATGGAAAGTTTATGGCTGAGAAAAAAGATATAAGTTTAAAGTTCAGAGGTTCATCAAATCAAAGAATAATTGATGTTCAAAAAAGTTTGAAATATAAAAAAGTATTTTTAGTTGAACAATATATGAAAGATGATTTATCCATAGCAGAATAAAATATAAATAGACGGAAGTAAATATAATAATGTATTTACCTCCGTCTATCTTTATGTAATTTTGTTTATTTGCATCATATAAGATGTAATTGTTAAATAAAAATGCTTATCGTGTATTTTATTTAACTCTTTTATAAGCTGGATGATTCTAATAGATAGTTTCTAAAGGATATACAAGTATTAATTTATGGATTCTTTGCTAAGAAACTAGAATGTTTAGTTGTTATGTAAAAATCTTTAGTTACTATAAGAGAAGAATTCAAATAAATGATTAAATGTTGACAAGGAGCTCAGAAAGTAATTTACCTAGTGCCATCAAGATTGGTATTAAGCATTTTTAAAAATAGAAAATCTTTAAAATGAGTATTTTTAATAATATTTCTTGGTTTGTATCTTTCTTATAAACAAATTTTATAGTATAAATCAATTAAGTAAATAAGTCTAATTACATATAATACATATATTTGTATAAAAAATATTAAATTTTGTAATTTGTGGATAAATATGTTTATAATGTGGATAATATTTAATATAATAAGTTAAAACAATATGAATCAGTTGTTTATAATGTGGATAATATAACCATATGTAAATAAATGAGATACTTGAAAGTAAAAAATGTGAAAAAAGTTATTGACTCTAAAAGGAAAAGTTGGTATAGTAATACTTGTCCTCAAGAAAAGGGCAAACAGATAAAGCATAAAGAACTTTGAAAATTAAACAGTAGGTTAATTTATA
>NZ_JBJODK010000025.1:0-2819 GCF_045900275.1 Clostridioides sp. GD02367
TTAATCTATCAAACCTTTTTAACTGGTCAAGTTATTAAGGGTGCAGGGCGGATGCCTTGGCACTAGGAGCCGATGAAGGACGTGATAAGCTGCGATAAGCTTCGGGGAGTTGCACGTAAACTTTGATCCGAAGATTTCCGAATGAGGAAACTCACTTAGAGTAATGTCTAAGTATCATTAAGTGAATACATAGCTTAATGAGGGGAACTCAGGGAACTGAAACATCTAAGTACCTGAAGGAAGAGAAAGAAATTCGATTCCGTAAGTAGCGGCGAGCGAACGCGGAAGAGCCCAAACCAATAAAGTTTTCTTTATTGGGGTTGCGGACATATCATAACGAAGAGGTATCGTAATTGAAGAGGTTTGGAAAGACCCACCACAGAAGGTAATAGTCCTGTATGTTAAACGAGAAAACTTTAGATATGATCCAGAGTACCACGGGACACGTGAAACCCTGTGGGAAGCAGGAGGGACCACCCTCCAAGGCTAAATACTACCTAGTGACCGATAGCGTATAGTACCGTGAGGGAAAGGTGAAAAGAACCCCGGGAGGGGAGTGAAATAGAACCTGAAACCCTGCACTTACAAGCTGTGGAAGCACATTTCTTGTGTGACCGCGTACTTTTTGTAGAACGGGCCAACGAGTTACGTTAAGTAGCAAGGTTAAGCACTTAAGGTGTGGAGCCGTAGCGAAAGCGAGTTTTAACTGAGCGTTCAGTTACTTGACGTAGACCCGAAACCGGGCGACCTACCCATGAGCAGGATGAAGCGAAAGTAAAATTTCGTGGAGGTCCGAACCCACGAGCGTTGAAAAGCTCGGGGATGACTTGTGGGTAGCGGTGAAATTCCAATCGAGCCCGGAGATAGCTGGTTCTCCCCGAAATAGCTTTAGGGCTAGCCTCAAGGTGAGAGATACGGAGGTAGAGCACTGAATGTCCTAGGGGGTATTGCACCTACCGAAGACTATCAAACTCCGAATGCCGTCATCTTATACTTGGGAGTCAGACTGTGGGTGATAAGATTCATAGTCGAAAGGGCAACAGCCCAGATCGTCAGCTAAGGTCCCTAAATGTAAGTTAAGTGGTAAAGGATGTGGGATTGCACAGACAACCAGGATGTTGGCTTAGAAGCAGCCACTCATTCAAAGAGTGCGTAATAGCTCACTGGTCGAGTGATCCTGCGCCGAAGATTTCCGGGGCTAAAACTTACTACCGAAGCTACGGCATCATTATGATGGGTAGGGGAGCTTCCCATACGGGTTGAAGCATGACCGTAAGGACATGTGGACAGTATGGGAGTGAGAATGTTGGCATGAGTAGCGAGATGTGGGTGAGAATCCCACAGGCCGTAAACCCAAGGTTTCCAGGGGAAGGTTCGTCCGCCCTGGGTTAGTCGGGACCTAAGCTGAGGCCGAAAGGCGTAGGTGATGGACAACAGGTTGATATTCCTGTACTACCGATAACCGTTTGAGAGATGGGATGACACAGTAGGATAAGCTAAGCACACTGTTGGTTATGTGTGCCCAAGCATTGAGGCAGTCAGAGTAGGTAAATCCGCTTTGATAATGCTGGGATGTGATGGGGAGCGAAATTTAGTAGCGAAGTAGCTGATTTCACACTGTCAAGAAAAGTCTCTATCGAGGTTAAAGGTACCCGTACCGCAAACCGACACAGGTGGGTGAGGAGAGTATCCTAAGGCCCGCGAGAGAACTGTTGTTAAGGAACTCGGCAAAATGACCCCGTAACTTAGGGATAAGGGGTGCCACCATCCGGTGGCCGCAGAGAATAGGCCCAAGCGACTGTTTACCAAAAACATAGGTTTCTGCTAAGTCGCAAGACGATGTATAGGAGCTGACGCCTGCCCGGTGCTGGAAGGTTAAGGGGATCTGTTAGAGCAATCGAAGCAGTGAACTTAAGCCCCAGTAAACGGCGGCCGTAACTATAACGGTCCTAAGGTAGCGAAATTCCTTGTCGGGTAAGTTCCGACCCGCACGAAAGGCGTAACGATTTGGGCACTGTCTCAACAACAGACTCGGTGAAATTGTAATTCCGGTGAAGATGCCGGATACCTGCGACAGGACGGAAAGACCCCATGGAGCTTTACTGTAGCTTGACATTGGGTCTTGGTACTACATGTACAGGATAGGTGGGAGGCTTTGAAACCAGGACGCCAGTTTTGGCGGAGCCATCCTTGGGATACCACCCTTGTAGTACTGGGACTCTAACCATAGGCCATGAATCTGGTCTTGGGACACTGTCAGGTGGGCAGTTTGACTGGGGCGGTCGCCTCCCAAAAGGTAACGGAGGCGCTCAAAGGTTCTCTCAGTACGGTCGGAAATCGTACGTAGAGTGTAAAGGCAAAAGAGAGCTTGATTGCAAGACATACAGGTCGAGCAAGGATGAAAATCGGACTTAGTGATCCGGTGGTTCTGCGTGGAAGGGCCATCGCTCAACGGATAAAAGCTACCCTGGGGATAACAGGCTTATCTCCCCCAAGAGTCCACATCGACGGGGAGGTTTGGCACCTCGATGTCGGCTCATCACATCCTGGGGCTGTAGTAGGTCCCAAGGGTTGGGCTGTTCGCCCATTAAAGTGGTACGCGAGCTGGGTTCAGAACGTCGTGAGACAGTTCGGTCCCTATCCGTCGCAGGCGTAGGAAATTTGAGAAGACCTGTCCTTAGTACGAGAGGACCGGGATGGACGTACCTCTGGTGTACCAGTTGTTCTGCCAAGGGCATGGCTGGGTAGCTATGTACGGAATGGATAAGCGCTGAAAGCATCTAAGCGCGAAGCCAACTTCAAGATAAGATTTCCCACCG
>NZ_JBJODK010000027.1:0-1141 GCF_045900275.1 Clostridioides sp. GD02367
TGGTAAAAATCCAAATGTAATAAAAAAAGGACAAAAGTTGGTGATACCTAGCAAATGAAAATAATACTAAATGGAAAATATGACATTGCAAATTTTAATGAAGGAATAACATTAAGTGAAGCTATAGATGGAGTTGCATATAAAATGGATGTATCCTTAATAGAAACTAAAACTTTGCAAGATATAAATATTAAAAAAGGTGATAAAATAGTTCTAATTGACATTGCGTATGAGAGTAAAAAAGAAGAAACAATCTTTGATGGAGTCATATGGGAAACTAGAAGAAGTGAAAAAAGTAAGAAACTGATATTGTCTTGTAGAGAAAGAACAGTATATATGGAAGAATCAGAAGAACAATATAGTTTTAAAGAAAATATAGCAACACAGAGAATTGAATATTACTGTAAACAATGGAATATACCTTACTACAATCTAGCTAATACAGGGAAGAAACTTGCTAAAGTAATACATAAGACTAACATACTAGATATGATTAAAAAAGACTTAAAAGAAACAGCTAGTAAGGGTGGAGATTTATTTAGAGTAAGAATGGATAATAAATTGAAATTATTTAAGCTTGGAACTAATGCAAATGTATATAAATTAGATAGTATATTAGAAGATGCAAACTTTACAAGTAGTTTTAATGATGCAGTAACTTCCGTAAAAGTGCTAGGTAAGAGTAAAGATGAAAATACAAAAGCACCTATCATTGGCACATATAAGAAGGACTCAGATAAGTATGGAACTCTACAAAAGATTAAACAAGATGAAAAGATAACTAATGCAAAAGAAGCTAAGAAAGCAGCAGAAGCAATGTTTAATTCGGGTGAAGAAACAATAAGTGTTGATTGTGCAGTAGACATAAACAGAATAAGAGCAGGTGACAAGGTATCTCTAAAAGGAAGAGAATACTATGTTATAGATGTCACTCATACATTAGACTCTACACCAAAAATGAAGCTCAATATAGGAACTTTAGATTATATAAGGAGGAAATTTTATAACAATGACTGATGCTAGATTCAATGGAGTTGCTAGAATATTAAAAGAAAAAATGAATAAAAGTGTTAATGATGGAGTCTTTGGAATGGGTTGTTCACTTGCAGAAATAACAACAAATGGTCTTAAGGTGAATGGT
>NZ_JBJODK010000028.1:0-1141 GCF_045900275.1 Clostridioides sp. GD02367
GCCATTCACCTTAAGACCATTTGTTGTTATTTCTGCAAGTGAACAACCCATTCCAAAGACTCCATCATTAACACTTTTATTCATTTTTTCTTTTAATATTCTAGCAACTCCATTAAATCTAGCATCAGTCATTGTTATAAAATTTCCTCCTTATATAATCTAAAGTTCCTATATTGAGCTTCATTTTTGGTGTAGAGTCTAGTGTATGAGTGACATCTATAACATAGTATTCTCTTCCTTTTAGAGATACCTTGTCACCTGCTCTTATTCTGTTTATGTCTACTGCACAATCTACACTTATTGTTTCTTCACCCGAATTAAACATTGCTTCTGCTGCTTTCTTAGCTTCTTTTGCATTAGTTATCTTTTCATCTTGTTTAATCTTTTGTAGTGTTCCATATTTGTCTGAATCTTTTTTATATGTTCCAATTACAGATGCTTTTGTATTTTCATCCTTACTTTTGCCTAACACTTTTACACTTGTTACTGCATCATTAAAACTACTTGTAAAGTTTGCATCTTCTAATATACTATCTAATTTATATACATTTACGTTGGTACCAAGCTTGAATAATTTCAATTTATTGTCCATTCTTACTCTAAATAAATCTCCACCCTTACTAGCTGTTTCTTTTAAGTCTTTTTTAATCATATCTAATATATTAGTCTTATGTATTACTTTAGCAAGTTTCTTTCCTGTGTTAGCTAGATTGTAATATGGTATATTCCATTGTTTACAGTAGTATTCAATCCTCTGTGTAGCTGTATTTTCTTTAAACTGATATTGTTCTTCTGATTCTTCCATATATACTGTTCTTTCTCTACAAGACAATGTTAGTTTCTTGCTCTTTTCACTTCTTCTAGTTTCCCATATGACTCCATTGAAGATTGTTTCTTCTTTTTTACTCTCATATGCAATGTCAATTAGAACTATTTTATCACCTTTTTTAATATTTATATCTTGCAAAGCTTTAGTTTCTATTAAGGATACATCCATTTTATATGCAACTCCATCTATAGCTTCACTTAATGTTATTCCTTCATTAAAATTTGCAATGTCATATTTATTATTTAGTATTATTTTCATTTGCTAGGTATCACCAACTTTTGTCCTTTTTTTATTACATTTGGATTTTTACCG
>NZ_JBJODK010000029.1:0-1009 GCF_045900275.1 Clostridioides sp. GD02367
ATCCTGTATACCTTCGTCTGTCAACATCATAGAACCTACTATTGCTTGTATAGCATTGTATGAGACTGTTCCACCTAAATCAATCTTATCTAAGTATTTGTCTATCTTAGCTTTTAGATTGTTTAATACTGTTTCTTCACTAAAACTGTTACTAAATATAAAACTAGCTTTTACATTAATAAGTAGTGTTTCGGGTGTTACAACTGTTACTAAAGCCCCGATAGGAGCTTTCCCGTCTCTATTTTCTCCTTCTGATACATTTAATGGATATATATATTCTTGAACTTTATCTATCAATTCTTGTGTTGCTGCTTTTCTATTTTTATCTAGTATTAATACTTTTACTGTCCCTGCTCCATTCCATTCGGAAACTACATAAGCATATCCAACTCCATCTACTTCTTTAGCCCATCTTATATAATCTGAACTAGCTCCACTAAGTTTGTCTTCTTGCTCTGCTACAAGAACTCTTTCTCTAAAATGTTCTTCATCTTCTATATCTGTCCCACCTTTGAAATCTTCTTTATTAGTAACAGATTTAATCCCATTAATAGAACCTAATAAAACAGATATACTACCTTTAGATACATTTCCTATAATCCCTTCAATCCTGCATTCTGCTTTAATATCTACTGTTTCATTTTCTCCTATAGTTTTAGTTTCAAGAAGCTCAAACTCTATACTCTGCTTTTCATCAGTTGCAACAGTAGTTACTATAGTTCCTTTTGTAATTATAGTTCCTTGTATGCCTATAAAAGTAATAACTCCAACCGATTTAGTTGGTTGATTTTTAAATACTCCTTTACATTCTCCCAACCATTCTAGGTATTCTCCATAGCTAGTTTGAGGAAATGCAATCTTTAAATTATTTTGTAGTCCTAGTTGTTTTAACTGTGCAGCTTCTTCTGCTGTAGGTCTTGTTGCATCATAAATAAAGTCCCCTTCTAGTGTGCTCGCATCTTGAAAGTTGCTTAACATTCTTCCATGTATAGTGTCTTCATCTTCTGTC
>NZ_JBJODK010000030.1:0-1008 GCF_045900275.1 Clostridioides sp. GD02367
GTCCTGTATGCCTTCGTCTGTCAACATCATAGAGCCTACTATTGCTTGTATAGCATTGTATGAGACCGTTCCACCTAAATCAATCTTATCTAAGTATTTGTCTATCTTAGCTTTTAGATTGTTCAATACTGTTTCTTCGCTAAAACTGTTACTAAATATAAAACTAGCTTTTACATTAATAAGTAATGTTTTTGGAGTAACTATAGTTACTAAAGCCCCGATAGGAGCTTTCCCATCTCTATTTTCTCCTTCTGATATATTTAATGGATATATATATTCTTGAACTTTATCTATCAATTCTTGTGTTGCTGCTTTTCTATTTTTATCTAGTATTAATACTTTTACTGTCCCTGCTCCAGCCCATTCGGGAACTACATAAGCATATCCAACTCCATCAACTTCTTTAGCCCATCTTATATAATCTGAACTAGCTCCACTTAATCGGTCCTCTTGTTCTGATACAAGGACTCTTTCTCTAAAATGTTCTTCATCTTCTATATCTGTCCCACCTTTGAAATCTTCTTTATTATTAACAGATTTAATCCCATTAATAGAGCCTAATAAACAGATATACTGCCTTTAGATACATTTCCTATAATCCCTGCAATCCTACATTCTGCTTTAATATCTACTGTTTCACTTTCTCCTATAGTTTTAGTTTCAAGAAGCTCAAACTCTATACTCTGCTTTTCATCAGTTGCAACAGTAGTTACTATAGTTCCTTTTGTAATTATAGTTCCTTGTACACCTGTAAATGTAACCATGCCAACCGATTTAGTTGGTTGATTTTTAAATACTCCCTTACATTCACCAAGCCACTCTAAATAAGTTCCATAAGATGTCTGAGGAAATGCAATCTTTAAATTATTTTGTAATCCTAATTGTTTTAACTGTGTGATTTCTTCTGCTGTAGGTCTTGTTGCATCATAAACAAAATCTCCTTCTAAGATAGAAACATCTTGAAAGTTACTTAACATTCTTTCATGTATTGCTTCTTCATCTTCCGTT
>NZ_JBJODK010000031.1:0-795 GCF_045900275.1 Clostridioides sp. GD02367
GGCCGTGGGTTCGAATCCCACCCTCTCCGCCAAGTAAATAAATAGGACTTAAATTTGGAGAAGTACTCAAGTGGCTCAAGAGGATCCCCTGCTAAGGGATTAGGCTGGGTAACCGGTGCGAGGGTTCGAATCCCTCCTTCTCCGCCATTTAAAAACGAGGTGTAGCGCAGTTTGGTAGCGCACATGGTTTGGGACCATGGGGCCGGGGGTTCGAGTCCCTTCACCTCGACCAACTTGGACCTTTAGCTCAGTTGGTTAGAGCGCCCGGCTCATAACCGGTAGGTCTGGGGTTCGAGTCCCTGAAGGTCCATTATTCTTCATAGGGGTGTAGCTCAGTTGGTAGAGCGTCGGTCTCCAAAACCGTGCGCCGGGGGTTCGAGTCCCTCCACCCCTGCCAAATTAAAAAGGACTTGAAAAAAAATAGATTTTAGAGTAGTATAAAATAGTAAATGAAATTTCGAGGTGTAGCGCAGTTTGGTAGCGCACATGGTTTGGGACCATGGGGCCGGGGGTTCGAGTCCCTTCACCTCGACCAAGAAAAGGGCCTATAGCTCAGGTGGTTAGAGCGCACGCCTGATAAGCGTGAGGTCGCTGGTTCGAGTCCAGCTAGGCCCACCATTTGCCCAGATAGCTCAGTCGGTAGAGCAGGGGACTGAAAATCCCCGTGTCGGTGGTTCGATTCCGCCTCTGGGCACCAGAAATACGGCGGTATAGCTTAGTTGGCTAGAGCGTTCGGTTCATACCCGAAAGGTCATAGGTTCGACTCCTATTACCGCTACCATCTAACTATATCAA
>NZ_JBJODK010000032.1:0-707 GCF_045900275.1 Clostridioides sp. GD02367
TATAAAGATGAAATACAGGACTATTTAGTGTTAGAGAATTTAACATTAAAAGAAGATTATTTTACTCTTTCAGATGAAATGTTAGGTGCAGAATATAGACATAAACATAAAATAGGAACTCCAAAAGAGTTGAAGCCCTTGGTTATAGGCGATAAGGTGTTAGTAGCTGTTATGGGAGCTGAATTTGTAGTAATTGGGAGGGTTGTAAATGCCAAACCTATTTCCACAAAATGAAACTTTTGAAACTGTAGAATTAAAAAATAATAATGAAAATGAACTGGACCTAAAAGGTTCTTTTTTATTTGACTTTGAAAAAGGTGAATTTGTCAAAAATGCAGATGGAACATTAAAAAGATGTAACAAGGTAGAGGCATATAAACAATGGTGTCAAAAAGCTATATTAACACCTAGATACAAACGGTCAGCTTATTCTAGTGTATTTGGAAGTGAAATAAAAGATTTAATTGCTAGTAATTTGTCTCAAAACGCTAAAGAACTTGAAATATCTAGGTTAATAAAAGAAACTATTTTAGTTCATCCATATACAAAAGAAGTGAGTAATTTTATATTCAATTGGCTTGAAAATAGTAGGTTTGTTAATTATGAATTTGATGTACTAACAATAGATGATGAAAATATAGTAATTGATGGCAATATAAAAAGGTAGGTGATTATATGGAAAGAGAACTACCTATACCAGTATTTTT
>NZ_JBJODK010000033.1:0-687 GCF_045900275.1 Clostridioides sp. GD02367
AGATGGTATAAGGTTAAACCCTAAGTACTTTAAAATGGGCAATCAGCAGGTAAACTCCGAATAGGAGAAACTTCAACGACTATTCCTCTTGAGGGAAGTACACTACAAGTTATCGGTAGTGGAAGTGGGTAGACCTTAACGGATAATGCCGAAGGATAAGATATAGTCTGTGCTTACATGAAAGTGTAAGAAGTTCATAAGAGAACTGCATAGGTAGTAGCGAACTTATGTGAACGACAACCTCAAAAATGATAAAAGTTAAGGGCTTATGGTTCTTATATATGTTATTTAAAAATAAATATAAAAACCTTCAAAATACTTGTTTTAAGTAAATTATATATGTTAATGTTATGATGAGTAACGAAATATATTAATAAAAACAAGTAAAGTGAGGTGATAGTAGTGGAAAAAGCTTATAAGTTTAGGATGTATCCAAATAAAAAACAGCAAGAGTTAATTAACAAAACTTTTGGATGTTGTAGATTTGTATATAATAAATATCTTTCTAAAAAAATAGAAATTTATGAAAATAATAAAGAAACTTTTACTTATAAACAGTGCAGTTCTGATTTGACCAATTTAAAAAGAGAATTAGAGTGGCTTAAAGAACCTGATAAATTTTCACTACAAAATACCTTAAAAGATTTAGAAAACGCATATAAAAAATTCTTTAAAGAAAATGCAGGA
>NZ_JBJODK010000034.1:0-596 GCF_045900275.1 Clostridioides sp. GD02367
AAATACTAAATTAGATAAATGTTCATCAGTTAAATCTATAGTGTAATTAGAATCTACTGTATTATTTTTTTCACTTATTACAACATCATTTAATTTTACAGTTATTTTAAAACTAACATCAGGATTGCTATCATAAATATTATATTTTATACTGCAAGCATCGCCAATTACACCTAAATCATTATTTATGGATATAGATGGATTTGGAACAATTTGAACAGTAGTGTACTGATACATATTATAACCCTCATATATAACTTTCTCAGAACCTATATAACGATAAACTTCATATGACTTAATCCTAAATTCTTTAGTTTCAGTTATAGAAATAGTTTTATATTTACTTAAATTATAACTACTATAGTGAGTGATATAAGAAGGACTTCCAGAATTTTGAGAACAAGTAGTCGAATGAATATCATATTCAGAGTAATAACCTTTTCTTTTTCTAACAGTTCTATAAACATTATAATCTCCCATTTAAATCACCTTCCTTTCTACATTGGTATCAAATTATTATTTATCGTTGATATAATACTGCTTCTATTACCTTTTACTTCTTGCATCACTTCTTTTAATGCTCCCTCAACATTATC
>NZ_JBJODK010000035.1:0-548 GCF_045900275.1 Clostridioides sp. GD02367
TACGTAGCAGGAGTTGTTCACGAAGAAATATTTGAAGGAGTTTCAGCTAGAGAAATAAGTAAAGCTGTTGAGCCTGATTATGTTGTAATAGGTGAATCTTCAGAATTAAACTTAAAGATTGGTCAAAGAGGTAGAGGAGAAATAGTAGTAGAAACTTTTGGTAAACCAGCTCACTCTGCTAATCCAGAAAAAGGTGTAAATGCAGTTTATAAAATGGCTAATGTAATCCAAAAGATACAACAATTAGTACCTCCAACTCATCCAGTTTTAGGTGATGGAATACTAGTTTTAACAGATATAAAATCTTCTCCATATCCAGGAGCTTCAGTAGTGCCAGATTACTGTAAAGCAACTTTTGACAGAAGATTATTGGTTGGTGAAACAAGAGAAGGAGTATTAGCTCCAATACAAGCATTATTAGATGAAATGATGAAAGAAGACCCAGAGTTAAATGCAAAAGTTTCTTATGCAGTTGAAAAAGCTGATTGTTACACAGGAAATACTATAGAAAGTGAAAGATTCTTCCCAGGTTGGTTATATGATGAAGA
>NZ_JBJODK010000036.1:0-541 GCF_045900275.1 Clostridioides sp. GD02367
AATATATGAACAATCTATCATAATGCAAAGCTTATATGAAGCTATAGGAAGCGAATTTGATAATTTAGAGTTATTAAATAAAGAAATAGAATTACAATTATTTCCTCAAAGTGCAACATGGGGTTTAAGTTTTTGGGAAAATAGAGTAGGTTTAGCTACTAATCTAGATGAAGCTATAGAAACTAGAAGAAGAAAAGTCATTGCTAAGCTCCAAAGCAAATATATTATGACGCCTAAAAGAATGTCTATGATACTTCAATCTTATACAGGTGAAAATATAAAAATAAATGAAAACATATCTCCATATACTTTTGGTGTTGAATTAACCAGTACTCAAGGTTTTCCTCGAGATTTAGAAGATTTATATAAGAGAGTAAATGTTATAAAACCTTCTCATTTATCTGTAAGTTATAAGTTAGTATCTTTATTAAAAAGTAAAACTTATTTTGCACAAACAACAATTATGAGTGAAGAAATAACCGTATATCCTTATTCAAGTAAAGAAGTAAAAGCTAATGTAAAAGCTAAGTTTGCATTAGCC
>NZ_JBJODK010000037.1:0-541 GCF_045900275.1 Clostridioides sp. GD02367
AGCTAATGCAAACTTAGCTTTAATATTAGCTTTTACTTCTTTACTTGAATAAGGATATACTGTTATTTCTTCACTCATAATTGTTGTTTGTGCAAAATAAGTTTTACTTTTTAATAAAGATACTAACTTATAACTTACAGATAGATGAGAAGGTTTTATAACATTTACTCTCTTATATAAATCTTCTAAATCTCTAGGAAAACCTTGAGTACTGGTTAATTCAACACCAAAAGTATATGGAGATATGTTTTCATTTATTTTTATATTTGCACCTGTATAAGATTGAAGTATCATAGACATTCTTTTAGGTGTCATAATATATTTGCTTTGGAGCTTAGCAATAACTTTTCTTCTCCTAGCTTCTATAGCTTCATCTAGATTAGTAGATAAACCTACTCTATTTTCCCAAAAACTTAAACCCCATGTTGCGCTTTGAGGAAATAACTGTAATTCTATTTCTTTATTTAATAACTCTAGATTATCAAATTCGCTTCCTATAGCTTCATATATAGAGTTCATAATTAAACTTTGCTCATATATC
>NZ_JBJODK010000038.1:0-520 GCF_045900275.1 Clostridioides sp. GD02367
GTATGGCGGTATAGCTTAGTTGGCTAGAGCGTTCGGTTCATACCCGAAAGGTCATAGGTTCGACTCCTATTACCGCTACTAAAATTTAATGTGGGCCATTAGCTCAGTTGGTTAGAGCGCCCGGCTCATAACCGGTAGGTCTGGGGTTCGAGTCCCTGATGGCCCACCACATTAAATTAAGCAAATAGCTTCGAGGTGTAGCGCAGTTTGGTAGCGCACATGGTTTGGGACCATGGGGCCGGGGGTTCGAGTCCCTTCACCTCGACCAATTAAGGTGGGTATAGCTCAGTTGGTTAGAGCGCCAGATTGTGGCTCTGGAGGTCGTGAGTTCGACTCTCATTATCCACCCCAACTAATATGGTCTATTAGCTCAGTCGGTAGAGCACCTGACTTTTAATCAGGGTGTCCCGCGTTCGAGTCGCGGATAGATCACCAAAAGGCGGCGACATAGCCAAGTGGTAAGGCAGTGGACTGCAACTCCTTGATCCCCAGTTCGAATCTGGGTGTCGCCTCCAATATA
>NZ_JBJODK010000039.1:0-493 GCF_045900275.1 Clostridioides sp. GD02367
CATTCAGTAAAATATATGTGTAGTTTTTAGAGTGCTAACTCTATATATTTAAACTTGTCAAAACTTATAGATTTTTAATACTTTTTTAATTAAAAAATCGAATAAAAAAAGTATTGACACAACAAGACAAAGATGTTATTATAATACTTGTCTTAGAAAAAAGTTAAATGAAAATTTAGACAATAATCTGGTTATAATAGCAGAGAGGATACACCTGTTCCCATTCCGAACACAGAAGTTAAGCTCTCTAGCGCTGATGGTACTTGGTGGGAAACTGCCTGGGAGAGTAGGACATAGCCAGGTGATGTGCCGAAGTGGCGGAACTGGCAGACGCACAGGACTTAAAATCCTGCGGGACTTACCTCTCGTACCGGTTCGATTCCGGTCTTCGGCACCACAAATTATTGTGGGCCATTAGCTCAGTTGGTTAGAGCGCCCGGCTCATAACCGGTAGGTCTGGGGTTCGAGTCCCTGATGGCCCACCACAATAATT
>NZ_JBJODK010000040.1:0-440 GCF_045900275.1 Clostridioides sp. GD02367
GTCCCATTTTTGGAGCGGGTGAAGGGGATCGAACCCTCACAGCTGGCTTGGAAGGCCAGAACTCTACCATTGAGCTACACCCGCATATTTAATTGGTGACTCGTAGGGGAATTGAACCCCTGTTACCGCCGTGAAAGGGCGGTGTCTTAACCTCTTGACCAACGAGCCGTTTTGATTTTTAATGGTTGCGGAGGCAGGACTCGAACCTACGACCTTCGGGTTATGAGCCCGACGAGCTGCCAACTGCTCCACTCCGCGATATTGTTTTATAAGTGCCGAAGACCGGAATCGAACCGGTACGAGAGGTAAGTCCCGCAGGATTTTAAGTCCTGTGCGTCTGCCAGTTCCGCCACTTCGGCTTTTTTGGCTCCAAGGGTGGGGCTCGAACCCACAGCCTACCGGTTAACAGCCGGTTGCTCCACCGTTGAGCTACCTTGGAA
>NZ_JBJODK010000041.1:0-434 GCF_045900275.1 Clostridioides sp. GD02367
ATAACTTTTTTATTTTCGGGGATATTATAAATCTCTGGCCATCTTGAACCCTTACCTAAAAGATTTTTAGCTATCTTATATAATGTATCACTTGATTTAACAGTATATATTTTGGTAGTGGTTTTATTGTTAGGTCTATTGTCTTTTAAATCTGTTTTAGTATTACTCTTAGCCTCTTTTTTTAATGTCTCTATCTTTAGTTCTCTGTAAGTTCTAAATGTTATCTCAATGTCTCTATATTCTTCTCTTCCTGCTGTTTGAGTATTGCTAAAACTAGATATTGTAACTAACCCATTGTAACCAAAACCAGTCATTATAAGTCTTAGAGGTTCGGTTTGGTCTACCCATTTTTCAAGCATTGCAACTATTTCAATTGGATTTTTTAACTCACTGTATCTACAATAAGAAGCATCATATAAGTTTGGTAAGAATGT
>NZ_JBJODK010000042.1:0-421 GCF_045900275.1 Clostridioides sp. GD02367
CAATTTAATAAACGAGCGGGAATAGTTCAGTGGTAGAGCGCAACCTTGCCAAGGTTGAAGTCGCGAGTTCGAATCTCGTTTCCCGCTCCAAATTTTATGTTTATATTGTAATGTGGGTGCATAGCTCAGCTGGATAGAGCAACGCCCTTCTAAGGCGTGTGTCCGGGGTTCGAATCCCTGTGCGCTCACCACATATATATTGGGGATTAGCCAAGTCGGTAAGGCACATGACTTTGACTCATGTATGCGTAGGTTCGAGTCCTGCATCCCCAGCCAAATAAAATATGGTCTATTAGCTCAGTCGGTAGAGCACCTGACTTTTAATCAGGGTGTCCCGCGTTCGAGTCGCGGATAGATCACCAATGGAGAGGTGTCCGAGTGGTTTAAGGAGCTGGTCTTGAAAACCAGTGACTTCGAAAGG
>NZ_JBJODK010000043.1:0-407 GCF_045900275.1 Clostridioides sp. GD02367
CATTCAGTAAAATATATGTGTAGTTTTTAGAGTGTTAACTCTGAAAAAAGTTTGAAAAAAGTATTGACAAAAATAACAAAAAATGTTAATATTATACTTGTCCTAGCAACAAGAAAAAATGTGGTTATAATAGCAGAGAAGATACACCTGTTCCCATTCCGAACACAGAAGTTAAGTTCTCTAGCGCTGATGGTACTTGGTGGGAAACTGCCTGGGAGAGTAGGACATAGCCACGTTGGATATTCCAAGGTAGCTCAACGGTGGAGCAACCGGCTGTTAACCGGTAGGCTGTGGGTTCGAGCCCCACCCTTGGAGCCAATATGGCTCGTTGGTCAAGAGGTTAAGACACCGCCCTTTCACGGCGGTAACAGGGGTTCAATTCCCCTACGAGTCACCATTTGTGGGAT
>NZ_JBJODK010000044.1:0-396 GCF_045900275.1 Clostridioides sp. GD02367
ACTTTCAAATAAGTTATCTGTATCTTTTATACTTGTTTTATCTGCTGTTGTTTCTATGCTATCTACACTAGTTTTTACCTCATTTAATGCACTAACTATATTTGTTTTATCTGTTGTTTCAAGTAGTGTTGTATCACCTATCTTAGTATTAATTTCTGTCTTAGCAGTTTCTAAGTTGTTTGTTAACTCTGTTTTAGTTGTATCAATTTTAGTGTCTAACTTATTGATATTTGTTAATATTTTTTCTTCATCTTTTTTAGTTAAAAATATCGCAGTTGGGTCAACGACTAAGGTCACTTTCTCTACATTAGATACCTCTATAATAAATTTTAAATACAAATCTTTCATAGCTCCATTGCCAACTTTTGGCTTATATGTTTCAGGACTTTTACAAAC
>NZ_JBJODK010000045.1:0-388 GCF_045900275.1 Clostridioides sp. GD02367
GAGACTATCTGGTTGATAGGTCGAAGGTGTAAGTGCAGCAATGTATTTAGCTTATCGATACTAATAGGTCGAGGACTTGACCAAATTATTTGATGTTCATTCAATAAAATATATATGTAGTTTTTAGAGTGTTAACTCTAGATAAAGTACTAACTTCAATTAATATGGTATATATCATATTAAACAATTACTATTTAGTACTTTAAAACTATTGACATTTAAAAATAAAGATGTTAATATAATACTTGTCTTATAAATAGGCAATATGTGGTTATAATAGCAAAGAGGATACACCTGTTCCCATTCCGAACACAGAAGTTAAGCTCTTTAGCGCTGATGGTACTTGGTGGGAAACTGCCTGGGAGAGTAGGACATAGCCACGTGGATA
>NZ_JBJODK010000046.1:0-361 GCF_045900275.1 Clostridioides sp. GD02367
TGCAATCATATCTCCTTCATTATCTATGAGAGCCATTTCTCTAACTGTAAATCCACCTATTGAACCAGGTACACATGCTGTTGCAATAATCCAATTAGGATTATTTTCATCCTTGTCAAACGCATTTATATTACCTTCCCAAACTTTATTTTTTAATGCTGTTTGGTCTTCTGTTGGATTGTAATAGCTTCCTCCTCCATCACCTGCTTGAATCTTCTCTAGTACTACTGATTTACCTAGCATTCCTGCATTAGCAATCTTAGCTTTACCTATATTTGTAAGTATAGTGTAAAATTGTTCATCAGCCATTTATACCACCTCCTTTTGGATATACTGTCAATATTTCTGAACTCATGTTATG
>NZ_JBJODK010000047.1:0-332 GCF_045900275.1 Clostridioides sp. GD02367
TTCTTTGGATATAGTAGCATTAAGTATTCTTACTTGAGGTACTTGTTTATCCCTTACTTTAACCATACCAAGTTTAGGTAATTTTATATATTGACTACAGTACATAATATTTCCATTTGTAAAGTTCGTTCTATATGAAAATCTATTAGTTTTTTTTGATTTAAATTTAGGAAATCCTGTATTTTCCTTAAAGAATTTTTTATATGCGTTTTCTAAATCTTTTAAGGTGTTTTGTAGTGAAAATTTATCAGGTTCTTTAAGCCACTCTAATTCTTTTTTTAAATTGGTCAAATCAGAACTGCACTGTTTATAAGTAAAAGTTTCTTTATCGC
>NZ_JBJODK010000048.1:0-329 GCF_045900275.1 Clostridioides sp. GD02367
GCAACAAGAGTTAATTAACAAAACTTTTGGATGTTGTAGATTGGTATATAATAAATATCTTGCTAAAAAAATAGAAGTTTATGAAAATGATAAAGAAACTTTTACTTATAAACAGTGCAGTTCTGATTTGACCAATTTAAAAAAAGGATTAAAGTGGCTTAAAGAACCTGATAAATTTTCACTACAAAACACCTTAAAAGATTTAGAAAACGCATATAAAAAATTCTTTAAGGAAAATACAGGGTTTCCTAAATTTAAATCAAAGAAAACTAATAGATTTTCATATAGAACTAACTTTACAAATGGAAATATTCTGTACCTTAGTCAAT
>NZ_JBJODK010000049.1:0-328 GCF_045900275.1 Clostridioides sp. GD02367
TGATTTGTACATATATAATTGTGGGTGCATAGCTCAGCTGGATAGAGCAACGCCCTTCTAAGGCGTGTGTCCGGGGTTCGAATCCCTGTGCGCTCACCACATATATTGGGGATTAGCCAAGTCGGTAAGGCACATGACTTTGACTCATGTATGCGTAGGTTCGAGTCCTGCATCCCCAGCCAAATAATATATTTGCTAAACTATATTTAAATTGTTTCTATTTTGAATATAGTTAGGTATGATTTTAAAGTAAGTTTAAGTATCTTAATGTGGAGAGGTGTCCGAGTGGTTTAAGGAGCTGGTCTTGAAAACCAGTGACTTCGAAAGG
>NZ_JBJODK010000050.1:0-324 GCF_045900275.1 Clostridioides sp. GD02367
ATATCCACATTTATTGCATATTTGTGAACTTGAAAAGAATTTACCTACCTTTACAACTTGTCTACCATACCAATTAGCCTTGTATTCTAATTGACGAATAAATTCTGACCATGACACATCAGAAATTAAGCGAGATAGTTTACAATTTTTAGTCATATTCTTTACTTGTAAATCTTCTATGCAAATAATATCATTCTCTCGTATTAATTTAGTAGATAGTTTTTGTAGAAAATCCTCTCGACAATTAGCTATATGTTCTTGAAGTTTTGCAACTTTTAATCTTGCTTTATTTCTATTTAAACTACCAATTGTTTTTCTCGATAG
>NZ_JBJODK010000051.1:0-304 GCF_045900275.1 Clostridioides sp. GD02367
ACCCCTTCCAGGTCGCCAAAACAAAAAAATGCTGGTGTGGCTCAACGGTAGAGCAGCTGACTTGTAATCAGCAGGTTGTAGGTTCGATTCCTATCACCAGCTCCATGTAAAATTAATACGGAGGATTTCCCGAGCGGCCAAAGGGGGCAGACTGTAAATCTGTTGTCATCGACTTCGGTGGTTCGAATCCACCATCCTCCACCAAAAAATGCGCGGATGTGGCGGAATTGGCAGACGCACTAGACTTAGGATCTAGCGCCATTGGCGTGGGGGTTCGACTCCCTTCATCCGCACCATTTTTATT
>NZ_JBJODK010000052.1:0-302 GCF_045900275.1 Clostridioides sp. GD02367
TCCTTGAGGTATTTGTTTATCCCTTACTTTAACCATACCAAGTTTAGGTAATTTTATATATTGACTACAGTACATAATATTTCCATTTGTAAAGTTTGTTCTATATGAAAATCTATTAGTTTTCTTTGATTTAAATTTAGGAAATCCTGTATTTTCTTTAAAGAATTTTTTATATGCGTTTTCTAAATCTTTTAAGGTATTTTGTAGTGAAAATTTGTCAGGTTCTTTAAGCCACTCTAATTCTCTTTTTAAATTGGTCAAATCAGAACTGCACTGTTTATAAGTAAAAGTTTCTTTATTAT
>NZ_JBJODK010000053.1:0-248 GCF_045900275.1 Clostridioides sp. GD02367
TTTTTATTTGGATACATTCTAAACTTATATGCTTTTTCCACTACTATCACCTCACTTTAATTGTTTTTTATGATTATTAATATACATATCTGAGTAACTTCTATTTTTCATCACTCATTATAATATTAACAAACGTAACTATCTAAAACAATTATTTCGAAGGTTTTATATTTATTTCTAAATAACATATTTAAGAACCGTAAGTCCTAACTTTTATCATTTTTGAGGTTGTCGTTCACATAAGTTCG
>NZ_JBJODK010000054.1:0-244 GCF_045900275.1 Clostridioides sp. GD02367
CCCTGCATTTTCTTTAAAGAATTTTTTATATGCGTTTTCTAAATCTTTTAAGGTGTTTTGTAGTGAAAATTTGTCAGGTTCTTTAAGCCACTCTAATTCTTTTTTTAAGTTGGTCAAATCAGAACTGCACTGTTTATAAGTAAAAGTTTCTTTATCATTTTCATAAACTTCTATTTTTTTAGAAAGATATTTATTATATACAAATCTACAACATCCAAAAGTTTTGTTAATTAACTCTTGCTGT